>CAZHDP010000304.1:0-4534 GCA_964531605.1 uncultured Burkholderiaceae bacterium
CGCCTGATCTCTCTTCAGCGAGTAAACCGATGCCCAGAAGTGATTCCGTAGTTTCCAGACACACCAACAGCCGCCGCAGGATTGTTGGCGCGGATGAAGGCAGCACCAAGAACAGGCAGCCCAGCGCCACCGTTAGAGGTATCGACAACACCCCATCCGTTGGCAAAGGCCCCAACGCCAGCAAAGTCCAAGGACACGCTTGACGCCAATACAGACGCTGTGGATGTCGCGAAAGACACCACGGAGGTCGAGCCTTTGAGTGCAAAACTGGCATCACACCCAGAGGAGCAAGCCGAGATCACGCGACGCCCTGCTTCACGGTCGTAATAGATTTTTGGCAACGCCGCCGCGGCCGTTGTCAAGGCGTCGGAAAAGTATTCAATGCCACCTTTACCGGGCATCAAGGAATACACCACAGCAGGCGTCGACTGGCGATAATCAACACCGATGCTGTAACGCTTGGTGGGGAAGCTGAATACCCAATCGGTTGCAGCACTGACGACCCGGTCAGTGGAGTAGTCATTTGCGACAGACTTCACGGCCAACACACGGCTGAGCTCGGACGCCTGCTGGGAAGGAATGGTCATGCCAGACAAATACGGGGTCGACAAATCCGGAAAATCGTTCATCACCGCCTTGATGACGGGCAGTCCACCGCTCGCAGGCACATACGAAGTGAACACACCCGTGGCACTTTTACTGCCACTGGGTGACGTTCTCATGAGTGGATCCGCCGTTAAACCATCAACGCCCAAGGCAGATGTGCCGGTCTGAGGAAACAGCACGTAGTTGGCACGTCCAGGTGCACCCGTCACGTTGCTCAATGCTTGTACGGCGGTTGCATCACCTGAAAACGTCAGCGTCTGCGGCACGTTGATCAAAGTCCAGCTGCCCTCCAGGCCCGTGGTCGGTGTGGCAAAGCCCATCGCGGCGGCTGCAGATTCCGAAGCCGCATCCACCAAAGTTGCGACCACTGGCGCAGCACCACAATTGACAGGTACACCGGCATTGTGGGCAATCGAGGCATACAACGAAGCTGATGCAAACACAGGGGGAATGTCTGCCATGACGATGACCTCAACGGAACCCTCCCTCGTTTGGTTGGCTTGTTCAGCCACATTCAAACTGGGATTGATGCGCCCAGTGTTGAAGGTGTAGCCAACGCCCGGGCTCATGGCTGGCAAGGTACACGAAGTGTCTGCGGTACTGAGTTGAGCCAAACCTGTAGACCCGTTTTGGGTAACCACACCATTCCACACGTCGTTTGGAGGCAAAAACACCGTCAAATCAAAAACAGTGTCTCCGCTGGCTGCTCCGCGAAAACGCAGCTTCACAGCCTTTGCATTCAAGTAATCCGTATTGGTGATGCTGAAAATTGTTGCGTTGCCATTTTGGGCACTGAAGTAAGGAAACAGCAAAACATGACCGACGCCATCTGGATTGACAGCCATGACGTTGGCTGTTGTTTCACCCAAGGTGGTTGCAGAGGGCACCCCACGACCTGAAAAAACAGCCGCATTCACAATGGAGCCACAAGCAAGCAAGCAGCTCAAACCAATGACAGAAAAGAGTTTGTTCATGGTCACCTTTCAGCGGATGTATTTGTGAGAGTTGGTGATGCCGTAATTGCCAGAGATCCCTGGAGCAGCAGCAGGATTTGCGGCTTTGATAAAAGCAGCCCCAATCAAAGGCGTACCGGTGTAGCGGTTGGACACATCAATGCGCCCCCAGCCGTTCACAAACGCTCGGTTTCCCGTGCTCTCCACAGCAACGGTACTGCCAAGTACTGACTGAGGAGCACTTCCAAACAGCAGGGAACCTGCATGCCCGCAAACTTTGACAGCATAAGAGGCGCTTGACGTCGTGCCTTCGGTGACCTTGCTGGCTTCCTCCCTGTCATAGAAAACAAAACTGCTGTCGGAGCATACTTTTCCGTCTTTGATCGATGTGTTGTCGCTGGAAAAATACTCAACCCCGTCATACCCTGTCATGAGTGAGTGCACGGGCTTGGATTGCACATAATCCATTGCTACGCTGTATCGTTTGGTCGGCATGGTCATCAGCCAGTCCGTTGCGGCGGCAACGCCCGTGTCCGTTGCATAGTTGTTGCGAACAAATTTCACAGCCAGCAATTTACTGATCATGGCCGCTTGAGCCGATGGCGTCGTAACGCCAGAGACGAAAGGCGTCGAAAGGTCAGGAAAGTCGTGGAACGCAGGCTTCACCAGAGGCAGTGAGGCGGACGCGTAGGTTGTTGTCTTTCCATCAAACGTTTTGGACGCAAAAGGTGCACGACGCAGCAAAGGGTCTGATGTCCATCCGTCAGCATTTCCAGTCAGCACGTCACTCTGAGGGAAAAATGCGTAGTTGCCACGCCCAGGCAAATTGGTCACAGCATTGACCCCCATCAGCGCCACCGCAGACCCTGAAAATGTCAAAGTCTTAGGTACGTTGATCACCGTCCAAGTCGCACTCAAACTTCCATTGGGACTGGCAAACCCAAGGGCAGCGGCATCCGCCTCGGTGACAGCATCTTTCAGGGTGGCCATGACCGCAGAGGATGCACAATTTTTGGGTGTACCAGACTGGAGTGCAATGGATTGAAACAAAGAAGCCGCGTCAGACGAAGGAGGGATGTCAGCCATGGTGAGCACCTCAACGTAACCCTCTCGCGTGCGGTTGGCTTTCTCCAACGCGCTCAATGCAGGATCAAGTCGACTGGTGCTGAAAGGTTGAGAGACATCTTTTACCAGTATCGGCAAAGTGCATGACGCATCACCGGTAGAAAATTGCGCTAAGCCCGTCGATGAATTTCGCGTCACAACGCCATTCCAGACATCTCCAGGGGCCAAAAACACGGTCAGATTGAACACACTGTCGGCATTCGTGGCGTTCCGAAATCGGACCTTGACGGCTTTGGCATTCAACGTATCTACGTTGCTCAGACTGATGACAGTAGCGTTGTCGTCCTGAGCGTTATACACAGGGATGATCAGGTGGTGTCCGATGCCATCAGGATTCACAGTGAACGCGTTGATGGCTGTTCCGCCCAGAAAGCCCCCCCCAGCGCTGCCGCTGCCTTCGATCAGTCCCGCCTGGGCAGAGAACGACATTGGCAAGGCTAACGCGGCACAGAGTCGACGAATACGATGTGAAACAGTCATCATGGTTTTAAATGCTCCCAATAACAGCAGGACAAACAAACAGGCCGACAGGTGGAGTATGCAATGCTCAGGTGTCCTTGGAAATCTTGATGCTCGGGAACTTCGACGAGAAGTCCTTCGCCTTGTTGGCGATCTTCACCGCCACCTGGCAAGCGACGGCCTTGTAAATTTCGGCCACATTCCCATCTGGGTCGGCCACCACGGTGGGTTTGCCGTTGTCGGCCTGCAAGCGGATGTTGATGTCCAACGGCAAAGCGCCCAGGTAGTCCATGCCGTACTCGGTGGCCATGCGCTGACCGCCGCCTTCGCCAAAGATGTGCTCGGCATGGCCACATTGTGTGCACACGTGCACCGCCATGTTTTCCACGATCCCGAGGATGGGCACACCCACCTTTTCGAACATCTTGATGCCTTTGCGGGCGTCGAGCAGTGCAATGTCTTGTGGCGTGGTGACGATGATCGCGCCGGTCATCGGCACACGCTGAGACAGGGTCAACTGGATGTCGCCGGTGCCAGGTGGCATGTCGATGATGAGGTAATCCAGGTCTTTCCAGTTGGTCTGGCGCAGCAACTGCTCCAGCGCCTGGGTGGCCATAGGGCCACGCCAGATCATGGCCTCGTCTTTGTCGACCAAGAAACCAATCGACATGACTTGCACGCCGTAGTTTTCCAGCGGCTCCATGGTTTGGCCATCATCGCTCTCGGGGCGACCTTCCACGCCCATCATCATGGGCTGGCTGGGGCCGTAGATGTCAGCGTCCAGCAACCCTACTTGCGCACCTTCGGCAGCCAGGGCCAAAGCCAGGTTCACGGCAGTGGTGCTTTTGCCCACACCGCCTTTGCCCGAGGCCACGGCAATGATGTTTTTCACCTGCGGCAACAAAGCCACACCGCGCTGGGCAGCGTGGGCAACAACCTTGGTCGTGACATTGGCAGACACGTTGTCGACACCGGGCACCGTTTTGGCGGCGGCCACCAGGGCGCGGCGCAGAGCAGGGATTTGGCTCTTGGCGGGGTAGCCCAACTCCACATCGAACGAGACCTCGCCGTGAGAGAAGCTGAGGTTCTTCAGGGCTTTGGTCGAGACAAAGTCCTTACCCGTGTTGGGGTCAACCACGGTCTGAAGGGCTTGCAGTAATTGCTCTGGACTGGACATGGGCAAGTTGCTCCGTTGAGGGCTTGTGGGGCCGATTGAATTGCTGTGAAGTGTAGCGACCTAAAATCGAGGTTTTGTTTCTGTCAAAGCGGCTCCATGTCCTCGCGCAAACTCTTCGTCACCACCGCCCTGCCCTACGCCAACGGCAACTTCCACATTGGCCACATCATGGAGTACATCCAGGCCGACATCTGGGTGCGCCTGCGTCGCCTGC
>CAZHDP010000305.1:0-4532 GCA_964531605.1 uncultured Burkholderiaceae bacterium
TCCAGCTCGGTCCAGTTGCTGATGGGGAACACGCGGAAGTGCTCGCCGGGTTGCAAGCGGGTGTTGAACAGCGTCCACAACTCAGGGCGCTGGGCCTTGGGTTGCCACTGGCCAAAGCTGTCGCGGTGCGAGAAGATGCGCTCTTTGGCGCGGGCTTTTTCTTCGTCGCGGCGAGCGCCACCGATGAGCGCGTCAAAGCGGAATTCTTCAATCGATTCCAGCAAGGTCACAGACTGGTGCACGTTGCGGCTCTCACCAGGGTGGGCCAAGCGCACGGTGCCGCGGGCCATGGAATCTTCCACGCTGCGCACGATCAGTTTGGCACCCAGCTCCTGCGCGCGGAAGTCGCGGAAATCCGTCACTTCATGGAAGTTGTGCCCCGTGTCGATCATCAGCAGTGGGTAGGGGATGTTGCCTGCACCAAACGCTTTTTCGGCGCATTTCAACAGCACCAGCGAGTCTTTGCCACCCGAAAACAACAGGGCGGGGCGCTCGAACACGGCGGCGACTTCACGCAGGATGAAAATGGTTTCTTCTTCCAGCGCGTCAAGGTGCTGGTTGCTCAGGTGGGTGAGCACCGAGGTGTCAACGCGGGCGTTCATGCTGGGGTTCCTTCTGGGTCATGTTTCACGTGCAGGCCGCACTCTTTGGCGGCACCACCTTCAAGTTCAGCTTCCCACCACCAGCGACCGGCGCGAAAATCTTCGCCCAAGCTGATGGCACGGGTGCAAGGTGCGCAGCCGATGCTGGGGAAAAACTGGTCGTGCAGTGGGTTGTACGCCACCTGGTGTTGGCCGATGTAATGCCACACGTCGCCCCAGGTCCAATTGGCCAGGGGGTTGTACTTGCGGCGTCCTTTGGACGCATCACCGAGGACTTCACTGTCGTCCACCAGGGGCACGTCTGCACGGGCGCCAGACTGTTCGCGGCGCAGACCGGTGATCCAGGCCTTTTTGCCTTGCAGCGCGCGACCCAGGGGTTCCAACTTGCGCACTTGGCAGCAGGCTTTGCGCAACTCGATGCTTTTGTACATGGGCTCTTCGCCCTCTTTGGCCACAAAGGCGTTCACAGCCTCGGCTTTGGGGTGGAACACCACCACCTGGGCACGCGAATGTTGCTGGGTGTGCGCCAGCAGCAGCAGGGTTTCGGTGTGCAGTTTGCCGGTCTCCAGCACGAACACGGGGATGTCGAGTTTCAGGCTGTTGAGGATGTGGGTGATGACCACGTCTTCTGCGCCCAAGCTGGACGCCTGCGTGACCAACTCAGGCTTGCCATAGGCTGTGGCGGCGTCGCGCAGCAGGGCCTGGGTTTCGGCCAGCTTGGCGTCAAACGTGGCAGAGGCTTTGGCGTTGAGCTGGATGGCCGAAGCCGCCGCGTTAGGCAAAGCAGAAATCGATGATGTGGCGCTCATGCTGCTGCCCTGGCAAAGTGAGGTTGGGTGGTCACCGCGTCACCTTGGTAGAACGCCGCGTAACGGGCGAATTGGCGGGCAATGGTGTCGTCGATGCCGGGCTGGTTGAGGTCTTCACGCAGCACGGCAGAGTCAAAACCGCTGCGCTTCATCTGCACGAGTTGGTCGACCAGCACATCGCCGGTGGCGCGGATTTCACCTTGAAAGCCCCGACGGCGGCGCAACAAAAAGGCTTGGCTGAACGCGCGACCATCGTTGAATTTGGGAAAGTTCAGCTCAATGCGTTGCACGCCATCGAGTGCCAATTCCAGGGGGTTCGCGTCGTTGGCCAAGGTCACGGTGTTGACTTCTTGTTGGCCGCTTTCGGCCGTCACGGCGTCATTCAATGCTATCAATTTCATAGTGAATTCCAATCTTTGCTCGCGCCAACTCAAGCGGCTTGGTGTTGGCGGGTGGTGAAGCGTGCGGCGTTCGCTGCCGCTTTGAACGGGTCATGGCCCACGCGACGCACCGTGTCGATGAAGGTCTCGAAGCCCTTGCCCTTGGGGGCACGGTGGGCTTTGTAAGTGGTCAGCACCGCTTCGACCACATCAGCCACTTCGTCTGCCGCAAACGACGGGCCCACCACCTTGCCTGCGCCAGGTGTGCCGCTGAGCAACGAGCCATCCGAGCCACCCAGCGTGACCTGGTACCACTCTTGGCCGTCTTTGTCGACGCCCAAAATGCCAATGTGACCGGTATGGTGGTGGCCGCAAGAGTTGATACAGCCACTGATGTGCAGGTCAATCTCGCCCAGGTCATGCAACTCGTCGAGGTCGTCGTAGCGCTCGGTGATCGCAGCCGCGATCGGGATGGCGCGTGCATTGGCCAACGCGCAGAAGTCACCGCCGGGGCAGGCAATCATGTCGGTGAGCAAGCGCACTTGCGCGCGGGCCAAGCCCAGGGCGCGGGCTTCACGCCACAGCTTGCCCAAATCGCTGCAATTCACCCAAGGCAGCACCACGTTTTGGTCGTGGGTGACACGGGCTTCACCGTGCGAGAAACGCTCCGCCAAGTCAGCCAGCGCATCCAGTTGGGCCGCCGTGGCGTCGCCAGGGGCCGAGCCTTCTTGGTTGAAGGGGCGCTTGAACGACAGGGTGACGATGCGCAGGTTCGGGTTTTGGTGCGGTGCCACGTTGCGCTCAAGCCAGCGTGTGAATTCCACGTCGTCTTCGGTTGCAGCCTGTAGCAAATTGGCGACTTTTTGTGCGGTAGATTGCACAGGTTGCACGCCCACTGGCGGCGCAAACGACGCGGCCACGCGGTCAAACTCGGCTTGCGGAATGGTGTGAGGGGCGCCGTCAGCGTCCATGATCTGGCGGTACTCGGCTTCTACTTCGTCAAAGAAGCGCTGACCTTCTGCCTTCACCAAAATTTTGATACGGGCTTTGTATTTGTTGTCGCGGCGACCAAAGCGGTTGTACACGCGCACCACCGCTTCCAGGTAGTTCAGGATCTGGTGCCAGGGCAAGAACTCTCGGATCACCGTGCCTACCACCGGTGTGCGGCCCATGCCACCGCCCACCAGCACTTTGAAGCCGACTTCGCCCGTGGCGTTTTTGACCAGGTACAAGCCCACGTCATGCCAATGCACAGCGGCGCGGTCGTCCACAGCGCCTGACACGGCGATCTTGAACTTGCGTGGCAAGAAAGCGAACTCGGGCTGCAAGGTACTCCATTGGCGCAAAATTTCGCAGAAGGGGCGGGGGTCCGCGGCTTCGTCCACGGCAATGCCTGCACGTTCGTCGCTGGTGATGTTGCGGATGCAGTTGCCACTGGTCTGGATGCCGTGCATGTTGACGCTGGCCAGCAAGTCCATCACGTCTGCGCTGTCGTCCAAGCTGATCCAGTTGAACTGGATGTTTTGGCGTGTGGTGAAGTGGCCATAGCCACCCGTCAATCCACCCGGCATGGGCTGGGCCAGTTGCAAGCCGCTGTCGGCCAGGGCCTTGGCGCCGGGGGCGTCGTAGTCACGGGCGATTTTGGCCAACACGCGCAGCTGGGCTGCGTTCACCTCGCCGTAGGGGATGGCCACGCGCAACATGGGGGCGTAGCGTTGCACGTACCAGCCGTTTTGCAGACGCAAAGGCAAAAACTCTTCATTGGTCAGTTGGCCTGACTGGAACCGGCCGAGCTGATCGCGGAACTGGTCAGCGCGAGACTGGATGAAGCGTTTGTCGAATTCAGTGTATTGGTACATCAGGGTACTCGTCTGGGGTGAATTGAAAAGGGGGCAGACAGCAAACCCGTGGGTGCTGCTCAGATCGCAATCAGTTTGGCGCCGGCGTAGGCCAGCAACACGGACAGCACGGAGCGGATCACACGTTCAGGCGTCTTGCGCACCAGCTGGGTGCCGATCCAGATGCCTGGGAGCGAGCCCGCCAGCAGTTTGAGGAGCAAATCCCAATCCACCGAACCGATGGACGCGTGGCCCATGCCCGCAACCAGGGTCAGGGGTACAGCGTGCGCGATGTCGGCGGCGATGATACGCGGTAAGGGCAGGGTAGGGTACAGCAGCATCAACACCAAGACGCCAATCGCCCCCGCGCCGACAGAGGTCAAGGTGACCAGGGCACCGATCACTGCGCCAAACAACGTGGGGTAAGCCCAGTGTTTGGCCTTGACAGGGTGGGCTACCGTGGCATGTGACGGGGACAGGCCAGCCGTTTTGCCTTTGATCGCTTTGTACAAGGTGGCCACGGCGGTCAACAGCAGCGCCCCACCGAGTGTGGTGGTCATCACGTGCTGCACGGCAGGGTCGGCAGGGCCCACCTGCCGAAGCACGTAGAGGGTGACGAGGGACGCCGGCACGCTGCCCAAGGCCATTTGGCCAACCACGGGCCAGTCGATGATTTTGGCCCGCGCCAGGCTGATCGAGCCGCCCATCTTGGTGAAGGCTGCAAACAGCAAATCGGTGCCAATGGCCAAGTGAGGTTTGACACCAAACAAAAAGATCAACAGAGGCGTCATCAGCGAGCCACCGCCCACACCGGTCAAACCGACCACGATGCCCACAAAGAAACCCGCAAAAACGAACACATGAACATGCATGGCCGTGAATGTAGGGGGTGCCCTGATTTGC
>CAZHDP010000306.1:0-2390 GCA_964531605.1 uncultured Burkholderiaceae bacterium
GAAGCCATGTTGCGGCTGCACGCCCGGCGCATTCGACAGCTTTTCGGGTTGGTGGAAGACCTCAACACCCTGCCCTTGCGCGCACGCTTGGCCAAGCAGCTGTTGCATCTGGTTCGCAGCTACGGCGTGCCGAGCCTGGCGGACGGCAACGAGATGCGCATCGGTCTGCACCTGGCGCAAGAAGAATTGGCACAACTGCTGGGCGCGTCGCGGCAGCGGGTGAACCAAGAACTCAAAGCCATGGAGCGGGAAAACATCATCCGCATCGAGCCGGGTGGTTTGGTGGTACGCAACCGCCCTGCTTTGATGCGCATCTGCGACGCCGAAGCCTGAACATTGACCTGACTTGAGCACCCACCATGAGCGATTTTGATCATTTTGTCGGCACGCGCGAGGTATCGAGCACCCATGCCTTTGATGTTGCGGCACTGCAAACCTACCTCGAAAAGCACCTCAAAGGCTTTGCAGGCCCGCTGAGCGTCGAGATGTTCAAGGGCGGCCAGTCCAACCCCACCTACAAATTGCTTACACCCCAGCAAAGTTATGTGATGCGAGCCAAGCCGGGGCCAGTCGCCAAACTGTTGCCATCGGCGCACGCCGTAGAGCGCGAGTTTGCGGTGATGAGTGGATTGCATGGGACAGACGTGCCCGTGGCGCAAATGCACTGCCTGTGTGAAGACGAGTCGGTCATAGGCCGTGCGTTTTATGTCATGGAATTTGTGCAAGGCCGCGTCCTGTGGGACCAAAGCCTGCCCGGCATGACCAACGCTGAACGCACGGCGATTTACAGCGAAATGAACCGCGTGCTGGCGGCGCTGCATACCGTGAAATATGCTGAACGCGGCTTGGCCAACTACGGCAAGCCAGGCAATTACTTTGAGCGCCAAATTGGCCGCTGGAGCAAACAATACTTGGCCTCCATCACCACCCCCATCCCCGAGATGGAAAAGCTGATGGCCTGGTTGCCCGCCAACATCCCAGCGAGCGCGCGGGACGAATCTCTCACGTCCATCGTCCATGGTGACTTCCGTTTGGACAACATGATGTTCCACCCCACAGAAGCACGTGTACTCGCCGTGCTGGACTGGGAGTTGTCCACCGTCGGCCACCCCTTTGCTGACTTCAGTTACCAGTGCATGGCTTGGCATTTGATCCCTGATGGCGGATTCCGTGGCATTGGCGGACTTGACCACAAGAGCTTAGGCATCCCCAGCGAAGACGAGTACATCGCCATGTACTGCGACAGAACCGGGTTCACCACAGCAGACAAGCTCAAAGCTGACTGGAACTTCTACATGGCCTACAACATGTTCCGCCTCGCGGGCATCTTGCAAGGCATCGCCAAACGCGTCGAAATGGGTACGGCGTCAAGTGCGCAGGCTGTGAAATCTGGCGCTGGCGCCAGACCGATGGCTGAACTCGCTTGGAAGTTTGCCCAACAAGCACAACAATGAACAAATAAGGCTACTGCGGCAACTGCCATAAGGCTTTTCAGCTCATATTTTCATAGCAAATTGAATTTCTCGTTCCACTCAAGGAGACACCATGGACTTTGAATACTCAGCCAAAACCAAGGAATTGCAGGCCAAGCTTCTGCGTTTCATGGACGACTACATCTACCCGAACGAGTCCACCTACCACCACCAACTCGAAAGCAACACCGCTGCGGGCAAGCGCTGGACGCAGATTCAGATCATTGAAGACCTGAAAGTCAAAGCACGTGCGGCTGGCCTGTGGAATCTTTTTCTGCCCGTCGACAGCTCCTCAGCCTCGGGCTACGAAGGCGCTGGCCTGACCAACCAAGAATACGCCCCGTTGGCTGAAATCATGGGCCGTGTCCACTGGTCCAGCGAGGTGTTCAACTGCTCGGCACCCGACACGGGCAACATGGAAACCATTGCGCGTTATGGCGATGAAGAGGCCAAAGCACGCTGGCTCAAGCCCTTGCTGGAAGGCCAGATCCGCTCGGCCTTCGCGATGACCGAACCCGATGTAGCCTCCAGCGACGCGACCAACATCCAGACACGCATTGAGCGCCAGGGTGACGAATACGTGATCAACGGCCACAAGTGGTGGATTTCTGGCGCTGGCGACCCACGCTGCGCCGTTTACATCACCATGGGCAAGAGTGACCCAGAAGCACCACGCCATTCCCAGCAAAGCATGGTGCTGGTGCCTGCAGACGCCAAGGGCATTCGCATTGTGCGCCCATTGACCGTCATGGGCTATGACGATGCCCCCCACGGCCACGTTGAGATGTATTTTGAAAACGTGCGCGTCCCCGCCTCCAACATTTTGTTGGGCGAGGGTCGTGGCTTCGAAATCGCCCAAGGCCGCCTTGGGCCTGGACGGATTCACCACTGCATGCGATTGATCGGTGTGGCCGAGCG
>CAZHDP010000306.1:2400-4531 GCA_964531605.1 uncultured Burkholderiaceae bacterium
GCTCGAATTGATGTGCCGTCGCGCCACATCCCGTGTCGCATTTGGCAAAACGGTAGCCTCCCAAACTGTCACGCAAGAGCGCATCGCAGAAGCCCGTTGCAAGATCGACATGGCCCGTCTGTTGACGCTGAAAACGGCGTGGTTGATGGACGTGGCAGGCAACAAGGTCGCCAAAAACGACATCGCGATGATCAAGGTGGTGGCGCCCAGCATGGCCTGCCAAGTCATCGACTGGGCCATTCAGGTGCACGGTGGTGGCGGTATGTCGGGCGATTTCCCACTGGCTTCAGCCTACGCCCATGCCCGTACCCTGCGCTTTGCCGATGGCCCTGATGAAGTTCACCGCAACGCCATCGCCAAGCTTGAACTCGGCAAATACAGCGCAGACCCTGCACGCGCGGCACGCGAAGTTGAAATGCCCATCACCCGCGGCTGCTGATCTCTCCCCTGCCCTGTCGGCAGCTTACGCTGCCGACAACAAAAAAGGCCTGCACATTGCAGGCCTTTTTTGTGGGTGAGAGCGGCGTGCTCAGTTCACCTTTCAGGTCGCAGGCTTGTCGCTCATCGCCTTGAGGTTGTCTCGCAGTTCTTTGGACATGGGCAGGTTCAGGTTCATGCCCTTGGGAGGAATGGGTGACATGAACCACTTGTTGTACATCTTCTCGAAGGCACCAGAGGTCATCAAGTTTTTGAAGGTGTTGTCCACCAACTGTTTGAACGCCGGGTCATCCTTGCGCAGCATGCAGGCATAGGGTTCGACCTGCAGCGAGTCACCCACCACCGCGTAGTCGGCAGGGTTCTTGGCGTTGGCCATCAGACCAAACAGCAAGATGTCGTCCATGCCAAACGCCACGGCGCGGTCTTGCTCGACCAACAAGAATGAATCCGAGTGGTCTTTGCCCATCACCATGTTCATGCCCAGGTTTTGGTCCTGGTTGTATTTGCGCAGCACGACCACGTTGGTGGTGCCCGTGGTGCTGGCCACGGTCTTGCCCTTGAGGTCAGCGTAATTTTTGATGTTGGAACTCTTCTTCACCAGCAGACGCGTGCCTGTGTAGAAATGGTTGATGGCAAAAGCCACGTCCTTGCCGCGCAAGCTGTTGTTGGTGGTGGAGCCACATTCCAGATCGATGGTGCCGTTTTGCAGCAAGGGGATGCGGTTGGCAGAAGTGACTGCCTGGTGTTCGACCGTGAGGATCTTGCCCACTTTGTCCTGCACCGCTTTCACCACTTGGGCCGTCAACTCTTCCGAGAAGCCGATCGGCTTCACGCCGTCCAGGTAGCTGAACGGCACAGACGATTCGCGGTAGGCCACCACGATCTTGCCGCTGTCGGCGACCTTTTTCAACGTGTCATTCGCTTGGGCGTGGGCCAAACCCGCACCGGTGAGCGTCAGCAGGGCCAAATAAATTGCTTTCATTCGTTTCTTTCAAAGGCAGTTTCAAACAAAAATATGCTTTTGCAATCACGCATCAGCCGCAGGATCAAGGATAGCGCGTATCGCGAGTGCTCGCGCCAGAATAACCGAAGGATCAAGCAACTCCACCTGAGGAAACCCAGGTACGGACGACAGCGCAAGGGGGATTTCGGTACAGCCCATGACCACGGTATCGATGCCATGCTGGATACACAAGGTTTGCGACACTTTGCCGAAAACTTCACGGGCCAGAGCCCAGTTACCCGCCTTCACGCCATCGTAGATGCCACACATCAGCAACGCCTGGTCGTGTGCTGATGGAAGATGACACACCACGTTCAACTCGGCCAACGGACGGGCGTACAGGCCACTGGCATGCGTTCCCGTGGTGGCCAGTAACCCAATGGCTCGCGTTTGCGACCGTTGCAAGTGCGAGGCCAATTCTTTGACGATGTGCAACACCTCGATGTCAGGGTAAGCCTGTTGCAACTCACCATGCCAGGCGTGGGCCGTGTTGCAGGCCAGTGCCACGCTGCAGGCACCCAGCAAGCGAAATTTGCGCAGCGCTTGGCTCATTTGGTTCAACGGAGAGGCCTGACCGTCGCTGTGATGGAGCAAGGCTGCGGTTCGGTCAGCAACGGGGACCTGCGCCAACCAATGTTCAGGATACGCCTGGTCACGCGCATCCAGCCCCAATGCGTCTAGGCGGTCAGT
>CAZHDP010000307.1:0-4526 GCA_964531605.1 uncultured Burkholderiaceae bacterium
TTTTAGCGTTGGGCCACCTCGGATTGCTTCTCCAGCTTTTCGAGGTTGTCGTTCAATTCGCGCAAGATGTCTTCAACACGGGTCAGGTTCTCACGCGTGTCAGACAGTCGGTTTTCTGTTTCACGCCGACGTTCTTTGTATTTCGAAACCCCTGCCGCTTCTTCCAGAAACAGGCGCAATTCCTCAGGCTTGGATTCGATGATGCGGCTGATGGTGCCTTGGCCGATGATGGCGTAAGCGCGGGGCCCGAGGCCTGTGCCCAGAAAAACGTCTTGAACGTCTCGGCGACGCACAGGTTGGTTGTTGATGAAATAGCTGCTGGTGCCGTCACGGGTGAGCACACGTTTGACCGCAATTTCTTCAAACTGATTCCACTGACCGCCAGCGCGGTGGTCTGCATTGTCAAACACCAACTCCACACTGGAACGGCTGGCCGGTTTGCGGGTGGTGGTGCCATTGAAGATCACGTCTTGCATGGACTCGCCACGCAGTTCGCTGGCCTTGGACTCTCCCAATACCCAACGCACCGCATCCATGATGTTGGATTTGCCGCAGCCGTTCGGCCCCACCACGCCCACCAATTGACCGGGGAGCATGAAGTTGGTGGGTTCAGCAAATGACTTGAACCCAGAAAGTTTGATGGAGTTGAGACGCACGACGACCTGCTAACTTACTTCAATGATGGCATGTAACCAATTGAAAAATATTGTTATTTTGAAAAAACCAACCAGACAATCAGGAAGCACCCTCGCCTGACTCCTGACCGAAGATGTTACCCGAGGGGAGCAAAGCAGCCGAAAAGCCCAGTCGTGTCACCGCCGGTCCATCAGCACACTTGGGCGTGTGGACAGGTCCTGCAAGCCCGCCCTTTGCCTGGCTTGCATCAGCCGAGGGTCCATGACCCTGAACCACAGCGGCGGCAGCATCGCCAACAGAACGCACCCTGCGTAGCCCGTGGGAAGCTTCGGGCCGTTGTCCTGCGGGACCAAGGCTGGGTAGGCTTTCCAGGGGCTGACGTGATGGTCTGCATGGTGCTGCACGTTCAGCAACAGCGCGTTGCCCACGAAGGTGTTGGCACTCCAGGCGTGGATGGCCTTGAACTTTTCAATCCGTACACCCTGCTCAAGCCGTTGCAAGCCGTAGTGACCAATGTAGTTGACCGACTCCAGCAGACACACGGCGATCACGGCCTGCAACAGGGCAAACGCCAGCACTGGCAAAGCCATGGCAACGATGGTCGCCAAGACAAACAACACATTGGCCTGTGCACACCACACCAGAGGACTGTGCCCCCAGGCTCGCCGGCTTTGGTGCAAGCGCCTGGCTTCCAGCTTCCAGGCATGCAACGTTCCCCCCTTGATGCTCCGGGGTAGAAATCGCCAGAGGCTTTCACCTTTACGCGCCGTGGCGGCATCCCGCCGGGTTGCCGCGCGGGGGTGATGGCCTCTGTAGTGCTCCACCATGAACTGTGCGTAAAACACGCTGCCCATCAATACCCAGGCCAGCCCGCGGTCAAACCGATACACGGAGTGCCCCAACTCGTGCGCCACCGTGACGCCAAGGGCACCGCAAATCAAGCCAACACAGCAGGCCATGGGAAGCACTGCGCTCCATCCCAAGCGCCAGACCGTGACGCCGGCGATCACCTGCAGGCTCAAGTGAAGCGGTACATACAACCGCAACACCGCGCTGCACAACCATGAGTTTCCAGCAGCTTGGCTTTGATCTCGGGTGTCGCGCCGTGCGACGGGCACCACAGCATCCGCCAACAACACCAGCACATACACGGCAAGCAGGTGCCACACCAATGACCCCGACACAAAAAGCAAGTCACGGATGGCCAACGCAGGCAAAAGCAAGACCACCAGGAAGCGCAGGTCCGACCATCTGCCACGCGCACGGCGCCCACGGTCACCCTTGCGGCGGGCCGTGACAGCATGGGCGGTGTGAGGAAGCATGGCGCATGGAGTGTAGTCTGGGCCGCCAAGTCCCGCGGTTTGCCGGGATAATCGAACGCATGAATCCCTTGCTTTCACGATTGCAACCCTACCCGTTTGAGCGTTTGCGCCAGCTTTTTTCTGGCGTGACGCCCGAGGCAACCTACAGCCCGATCAGTTTGGGCATTGGTGAGCCCAAACACCCCACGCCGGAATTCATCAAACAGGCGCTGTGCGACAACTTGGCAGGTTTGGCGGGCTATCCCGCCACGGCGGGTGACTTGCCATTGCGCGAATCGTTTACCCGATGGCTGAAAACCCGCTACCAGCTTGACCTGGACCCCGTCACACAGGTTTTGCCCGTGAACGGTTCACGCGAAGCGTTGTTCTCGCTGACCCAAGTGGTCATCGATGCGACCCGAGCCGAGGCACCTCCTTACGTGGTGTGTCCCAACCCGTTCTACCAAATATACGAAGGATCGGCGCTGCTCGCAGGTGCACAGCCCTACTTCGTACCCAGCGATCCGGCCCGCAACTTTGCGGTGGACTGGGCCAGCGTGCCCACCGAGGTTTGGGCGCGGACTCAATTGCTGTTCGTCTGCTCTCCAGGCAACCCCACCGGGGCAGTGATGGGCTTGGATGAATGGGAAATGCTCTTCAAACTGAGCGAGCAGCACGGCTTTGTGATCGCATCTGACGAGTGCTACAGCGAAATTTACTTCCGGGATGAGCCCCCGTTAGGCGGGCTGGAAGCAGCCGCCCGGTTGGGCCGAGGCCACTTCCGCAATCTGATTGCGCTCACCAGCCTCTCCAAACGCAGCAATGTGCCCGGCATGCGCAGTGGCTTCGTGGCTGGCGACGCAGCCCTGATCAAGGCCTTTTTGCTTTATCGCACCTACCACGGCAGTGCCATGAGCGGCACGGTGGCGGCAGCCAGCATCGCCGCGTGGGGCGATGAGCAACACGTGGTGGAAAACCGTGCCCAGTACCGTGAAAAATTTGCGGCAGTGACCCCGCTTCTCGAAAAAGTGCTGGATGTGCGCTTGCCTGACGCCGCTTTTTACCTGTGGGCAGGCATACCTTTGGACGTGTGCGGCGGTGACGATGCTGCGTTCGCAAAAGCCCTCTATGCCCAATACAATGTGACGGTGTTACCGGGCAGCTACCTCGCGAGGGATGCCCAAGGACAAAACCCTGGACGCGGACGTGTGCGCATGGCCCTGGTCGCCCAAACTGCTGAATGCGTTGAAGCCGCTGAACGCATTGTTCAGTTCGTCCAATCCAACCGTTCCCGCTGATTACCCTTAACTTCATTTTTGCCATGACCCAACAACTGCAAAACATCATCGACGCCGCTTGGGAAGACCGAGCCAACCTGTCACCCAAGAGCGTTTCCAAAGAAATCATGGATGCTGTGGAGCACGTCATTTCTGAGCTGAATGGCGGCCGCATCCGTGTGGCCACCCGTGAGGGCGTGGGCCAATGGACGGTGCACCAGTGGATCAAAAAGGCTGTGCTGCTGAGCTTTCGCCTCAAAGACAACGTGATGATGCGTGCGGGTGATTTGGGCTTTTACGACAAAGTACCCACCAAATTTGCCCACCTGAGTGATGAAGAGATGAAAGCCTCAGGCGTGCGCGTGGTACCGCCGGCCGTTGCCCGTCGTGGCAGCTACATCGCCAAGGGCGCCATCCTGATGCCGTCGTATGTCAACATCGGTGCCTACGTCGATGAAGGCACCATGGTTGACACCTGGGCAACCGTGGGTTCGTGCGCACAAGTGGGTAAAAACGTGCACCTGTCCGGTGGCGTGGGCTTGGGCGGTGTGTTAGAGCCCCTGCAAGCGAATCCAACCATCATCGAAGACAACTGCTTCATCGGTGCGCGCTCCGAGATTGTCGAGGGTGTCATCGTTGAAGAGAATTCAGTCATCTCCATGGGTGTATTCATTGGTCAAAGCACGCCGATCTACGACCGTGCAACCGACACCGTGAGCTATGGCCGTGTACCCGCAGGTTCGGTGGTGGTGAGCGGCAGCTTGCCCAAGCCAGGCGGTAAATACAACCTGAACTGCGCGGTCATCGTCAAGCGGGTGGACGCCAAAACGCGTTCAACCACCAGCTTGAACGACTTGCTGCGCGACTGATACACAGGTCTCACTGGCGGGCATTTCCACTCACCACAAAAGGGTTGACTCATGAGTACGATGGAACGAATCCTGCGCCTGATGGCTGAAAAGAAGGCTTCGGACATCTACCTGTCAGCCCGCTCGCCAGCCCTGATCAAAATCAATGGGCTGTGTCTGCCGATCAACAACCAGTTGTTACCGGCAGATGCGATCCCCACCCTGTTGGCCGAGGTACTGCCTGCCGCGCGCATGGAAGAACTTCGCGAGACGGGCGAGTTGAACATGGCGGCAGGGGTGGAGGACATTGGCAACTTCCGCTTCAGCGTGATGCGCCAGCGTGGCAGCTTTGCCGCGGTCATCCGCTACATCACCAAAGACATCCCCACGTTGGAGTCCCTCAACGTTCCCATGGTGTTGGCCGACCTGATCATGGAAAAGCGAGGCTTGATCTTGATGGTGGG
>CAZHDP010000308.1:0-4495 GCA_964531605.1 uncultured Burkholderiaceae bacterium
GACACCCATACCAGCGCTGACCCCGTTGAAATTCAACGGGACAGTCTGGGTGGGGGTGCGTGGAGGGTTGCGAGCAGGTAAGGGGGTTGATATGCTACACATTTTGTAGCGCATTGTGCCCGCTGGACGGGCGCAAAAGGCTGATCAATGCCCACAGGCGAAGGTGACATCTGGGATGTCAGCCAACGTAGGCAGTAACGGATCAGCAGGATCAACACCGTGTGTCTCGCTCTTATTCCAATGTCGCTCGCCTCGGGCAATCGGCCTGGGGCGCGCGGGGGGTATTCCGGTTCTTGTGTTTCAAGGGCGTCGGCTCTACTTGAGGGTTTGGCTGCAAATTCAGGTGCAACCAGGGGTTGCGCAAGGGGATCGGCAGGCAAAGCAAAATCAAGGGGCATCGACCGCCAGCAGTTGCTGCAATGTGCTCTAAACTCCAAGAGAATCAAGAACTTGCTGCCCTTCGCTGGTGAAAAACATTATAAGCCCGAAACCCAATGCCGCCGTGGCGGTAAACCCCACCCGTGGTGGGGCTCCTGCAGAGGTTCGGTTTCTCACGGTGGATGCCGACGATGCGGGTCAGCGGTTGGACAACTTTCTGATGCGCCACCTCAAAGGGGTGCCCAAAACCCATGTCTATCGGATCATCCGCAGTGGTGAGGTCCGCATCAACAAAGGCCGTGCCTCGGCAGACACCCGAGTGGCGCCTGGAGACCAAGTGCGTTTGCCGCCCGTGCGGGTGTCTGAGCGTGCGGCGGACAAAGCCGATGCCATGGGGAGTGCCGCCGCACGGGCTGTGCCCGCCAAGGCGTTTCCGGTGCTGTACGAAGACGACCATGTCCTGGCGATTGACAAACCAGCGGGTGTGGCCGTGCACGGCGGCAGTGGCGTCAGTTTTGGCGTGATCGAGCAGTTGCGCATGGCCAGGCCTGAGGCGAAGTTCCTGGAATTGGTGCACCGTTTAGACCGTGAGACCTCTGGCATCTTGTTGATTGCCAAAAAGCGCAGCGCACTCAAGCACCTGCAGGACCAGTTCCGTGAGCGTGAAACCGGCAAGACTTACCTGGCGCTGGCTTTGGGCACCTGGCCTGCCAAGCTGAAGGTCATCGACGCGCCGTTGCACAAATACCTGCTCACCAATGCGGATGGCAGTGAAGGTGAGCGCCGTGTGAAGGTGGTCGGCAAGGATGACCCAGATGGCATGCGCTCCATCACGCTGGTGAAGGTCGCGCAGCAATGGCCGGACATGGCTTTGCTGGAAGTCACCATCAAAACGGGGCGCACCCACCAGATCCGGGTGCACCTGGCAAGCCAGGGTCACCCGATTGCTGGCGATGACAAATACGGTCACTTCGACACCAACAAGGCGCTGCTCAAGCGAGGCCTCAAGCGCATGTTCCTGCATGCTTGGCGGTTGTCATTTGCCCACCCGGTGAGCGGCGAGCGCATTGAACTCCATGCGGCATTGCCGCCGGAATTGCAAAGTTTTGTGTCGGGGTGAGGGTTTGTCCGGGTTTTACCCCTGTGTTTGACGGACCGGGCGTCTGATTGGCGGCGACAATGGCACCCGAACTGCAACCTTCCTGTGTGGGGATTGCGCCATCACCACTGCACGTCATGACACAACGCCGCTTTGACCTCATCGCCTTTGATTGGGATGGAACCCTGTTTGATTCCACGCAGATCATCACCCGCTGTATCCAAGAAGCGGTGCGTGACGTCGGTGGGGCGGTGCCCAGTGCGCAAGCGGCGTCTTATGTGATTGGGATGAGCTTGAGTGCGGCTTTGGCGCATGCCGCGCCAGACGTGTCACCCGACAAATACCCTGAACTGGGGGCGCGCTACCGCCACCATTACCTGGCTCACCAACACGACATCGCCTTGTTTGAAGGCGTGTTGCCTATGCTCAACGCACTCAAGCAACGTCAACATCACTTGGCGGTGGCCACAGGCAAGAGTCGCAGAGGTTTGGACGAAGCCTTGCACGCGGTCGAACTCAAGGGCTTGTTTGACGCGTCACGCACCGCTGACGAGACCCAGGGCAAGCCCCATCCCCGCATGCTGCACGAGTTGATGGCTGAATTGGGGGTGGCGCCTGAGCGAACCCTGATGATCGGCGACACCACCCATGACTTGCAAATGGCGTTGAACGCCGGGTGCCCCAGTGTGGGCGTGAGCTACGGCGCCCATGAGCCCCAAGCCTTTGACCTGCTCAAACCCGTGTTTGTCGCGCATTCGGTCCAAGAACTGCATGCTTGGCTGTTGGACCATGCTTGACGCTGACAGCCCTTTGTCCAGGGTGCCTCTTTGCAATGCGAGCGAATTGATCGAAGCCGGCGACGCCGTGCCTTTTGACGTCGTCTATGCGGGTCAAACCTGCCGAGCCTTTGCCATTCGCTTCCAAGGCCAACCCCAGGCTTATCTGAACCGTTGCACCCATGTGGCCATGGAAATGGACTACCAGCCCAACAAGTTTTATGACCTCACGGGTCAATGGCTGATCTGTGCCACCCACGGTGCGCTTTACCAGCCCGACACCGGGCGCTGCGCGGGCGGTCCCTGCCGTGGTGGACTGGTCAAGATTGAGCTGAGCGAATCCGATGGCGTGGTGCACTGGCATACTGCGTACAACTTGAAGGCCTTGAGCTTCTGAGCCTGTGTCAATCCGAAACCGTTTCCGTGTCGCCGCTTCGCGCTGGCTCCCAAAGTTCCACACCATGACCGATGCTACCCCTCCGTCCGAAAATGCTGCACCTTCAACTGCTGATTCGGCATTGTCTGCGCCATTGAATGCTATGAAAAACGAAGCAAACAGTGCGGCAACGCATGGCAACAACTGGGAACGTCAAACTTTGGAAAAGTTGGCCTTCGCGACCCTGACGGAGCAGCAAACCGCGCGCCGTTGGCGCGTGTTTGTGCGCTTGGCCTGGTTGTGTTTTTTCATCGTGCTCGCTTGGGTCATGTTTTACAAAGGCGTGCCTAACGCTGACAAGAGCCTGCCGCACACGGCAGTGGTGGAGATCAAAGGCGAAATTGCTTCTGGTGGCGAGGTCAGTGCGGAGCTGGTGGTGTCATCCATGCGCTCTGCTTTTGAAGACGATGGCGCACAAGCCGTGGTGTTGCTCATCAATTCACCCGGTGGCAGTCCAGTGCAGGCAGGCATCATCAATGACGAAATCATCCGCCTGAAAGAAAAACACAAAAAACCGATTTACGCGGTAGTGGAAGAAACCTGTGCGTCGGCCGCGTACTACATTGCGGCGGGAACCGACAAAATCTACGTCGACAAGGCGAGCATCGTTGGCAGCATTGGCGTGTTGATGGATGGCTTTGGGTTCACCGGACTGATGGACAAGCTGGGCGTGGAGCGGCGCTTGATGACCGCAGGTGAAAACAAGGGTTTCATGGACCCGTACAGCCCTCAAACTGAAAAGCAGCGGGAGTTCGCGCAGGCCATGCTCAACCAAATCCACAAGCAATTCATTGACGTGGTGAAGGCTGGTCGGGGTGATCGCCTGAAAGAGTCGCCCGAGCTGTTCAGCGGCTTGTTCTGGACGGGGCAGCAGGCGATTGAAATGGGTTTGGCTGACCAGTTGGGCAACTTGGACTACGTGGCCCGTGAGGTCGTCAAAGCCGAAGACCTGATCGACTACACCCGCCGTGACAACGTGGCCGAGCGGTTGGCCAAGCGCTTTGGTGCAGCGATTGGTGAAGGCGCTGTGCGCGCGTTGAAAACACTGCCCGCCATCCACTGACGGGCTCGTCCTCGCCTACCTCGCCTTGGCTCACAGTGCGGCCAGCAGCTTGCTGTGAATGCCGCCAAAGCCCCCGTTGCTCATGCATACCACATGGTCGCCAGGCCGTGTGGCCGCTTTGATGTGTGCCACCAAACCGTCCACCGTGGCATTGACCACAGCACGGTCACCCAAGGCCGATAACGCGTCCGCGGCATCCCAGTCCAGACCGCCGCTGTGGCAGAACGCGAGGTCCGCGGCGTCCAGACTCCACGGCAATTGGGCTTTCATCGCGCCCAGCTTCATGGTGTTGCTGCGGGGTTCAAACACCGCCACAATGCGGTCCGCTGACCGACCCGTGGCGTTCAGCTGGCGCCTCAAACCGTCCAAGGTGGTGCGGATCGCTGTGGGATGGTGGGCAAAGTCGTCATAGACGGTGATCTCACCTGACGGCCGCGTCAAGGTGCCTCGCACCTCCATGCGGCGGCGCACGTTCTGGAAGCGGCCCAGAGCCCGGGCTGCATCGGCTGGGGCAACGCCCACGTGGTCTGCGGCTGCGATCGCGGCCAAGGCGTTCAATTGGTTATGAACCCCCGTAACCGCCCAATCAACGGCACCTTGCTGCTCTCCTTTGTATAGCACTTTGAATTGACTGGGTTCGCCTTGGGCCGTGTAGTCACTGATGACACTGCCAAAGGTGCGCACCTCGCTCCAGCAGCCTTGGTGCAGCACCCGGGTGAGGCTCTCCTCCAGTCCGTTGACAA
>CAZHDP010000309.1:0-4483 GCA_964531605.1 uncultured Burkholderiaceae bacterium
TTGCCTTGTCCAAAGTGCAAAAACCCTCCCTGGCCGTACTCTTCTCGCAGCTTGTGGACCAGCTCGGTCGCGTAGGCGCGCTTGGTGGGGCCCAGGGCGTCGGTGTTCCACTCGGCGGCATCGCGGTCGCTGGTGGCCACAAAGGTGGGCTCGCCACCCATGGTCAAGCGCACGTCACCGGCCTGCAGTTCGGCGTCTACCGTCGCGCCCAGTGCCATCACGTCTGCCCACTGTTCTTCGGTGTAAGGCTTGGTCACGCGGGGGGATTCATGGATGCGTGTCACGGCCATGTGGTGGCTGAAGGTGACTTCACATTTGTCCACACCGCCTTCAACGGGCGCAGCGCCAGAGGGTTGGGGCGTGCAGGCCAGCGGAATGTGGCCCTCACCTGCCATCAGGCCCGAGGTGGGGTCGAGCCCGATCCAACCGGCGCCGGGCAGGTAGACCTCGCACCAGGCGTGCAGGTCGGTGAAATCGACTTCGGTGCCACTGGGGCCGTCGAGCGATTTCACGTCTGGCGTCAGCTGTATCAGGTAGCCCGACACGAACCGGGCCGCCAAGCCCAGGTGGCGCAGCAACTGCACCAGCAGCCAGCCCGAGTCGCGGCAAGAGCCCGAACCCAAGGTCAGCGTTTCTTCGGCGGTTTGCACGCCTGGTTCCATGCGGATCAGGTAGCGCACATCGTGTTGCAGCATCTGGTTGACGGCGACCAGGAAGTCAATGGTGCGCTTTTCGGTCAGGTCGATGCGTTTCAGGTAAGCCGCCACCTTTGGGGTGATGGGGTCGGCCACCAGGTACTGCGCCAGTTCTTGTTTCAGGTCGGCTTCGTACTTGAAGGGGAAGTTCTCGGCCTTGGGTTCCAGAAAGAAGTCAAACGGGTTGTAGACCGCCATTTCCACCACCAGGTCTACCGTGACTTTGAATTCCCGGGTTTTCTCGGGGAACACCAAGCGCGCTTGGTAGTTGGCGAACGGGTCTTGTTGCCAATTGATGAAATGGGTCGCTGGCTCAACCTTGAGCGAATACGACACGATGTTGCTGCGACAGTGGGGTGCTGGGCGCAAGCGGATCACTTGCGGCCCCAGGTTGACCAAACGGTCGTAGCTGTAATGGGTGATGTGGCTCAGTGCGGCGTGAATGGACATGGTGCTTCGTGCAAAGGGTGTTCCGCGTCAATGAAACCGCGGCTGAGCTAGCTTAGCAAGTCCTGAGCCAAGCCGGTGAACTCATTTGCATTTGTTCAGGCTGGATTAGTATCAGGTCATGCAATTTTGGCAGTGGCGTCAGGGAGGGATGGGTGGGGACAGCGAAGATCGCGCGGCCAGCCTGCGCCATCCGGTGATCGCACCTGTGCTCGCGGGTTGGGTGCTGGGCACCGCACTGCAATGGCAGCAATCGGCGTTGTCGGGATGGCTTTTTTACGGCACTTTTTTGGCCGTTTCGGCAGTACTGGCGTCATTGTTTGCTCTCAAATCAAGAGCAATGGGGGCGGGCCGATGGGGTCGGTCTACCGTGGCGTTGTTGCTCGCTGGCACGATGGCTTTTTCGCTGTGCGGTTTGCGGGCCAGTGTGTTTGCGGCGCAGGCCTTGGCACCCGCCCTCGAAGGGCAAGACTTGCGGGTCGAGGGTGTGATCGTGGCCATGCCACAGCGTCAACCTGGGGGTACCCGTTTGCGTTTCGCCATCGAGCGTGCCGAACGGATCGCCGAACCTGGGGCGCCCGTCGCCGTGACCCTGCCGCCTCTGGTTTACCTGGGTTGGTATGCTGACCTGGGTGGGGTTGCGGGTCTGATGCCGAACGGAGGCTTGTCCAGCGAGTCTGCACCGCCCGAACTCAAAGCCGGTCAACGCTGGCAGTGGGTGATCCGGCTCAAAGCGCCGCATGGCAGCAGCAATCCCCATGGCTTTGACTACGAACTGTGGTTGTGGGAGCAGGGCTTGCAAGCCACCGGGCATGTGCGCACAGGTCGTCATTTGCCCGCGCCTCGGCTGTTAGGGCATACCTGGGGACACCCGGTCGAGCAGGCCCGCCAGCGTGTGCGTGACCTTGTGTTCTGGACGGTTCCTGACCGGCGCGCTGCAGGCATCATTGCCGCCCTGGTGGTGGGGGACCAAGCCGCCATCGAGCGTGCCGATTGGGACGTTTTCCGTGCGACTGGCGTGGCCCACCTGATGAGCATCTCAGGCCTGCATGTGACCTTGTTCGCCTGGTTGGCGGCGGCCTTGGTGGGTGCGCTGTGGCGTTGCTCGGCTCGTTGTTGTTTGCGCTTGCCGGCCACGCACGCAGGGCTGGCAGGTGGGGTCTTGTTGGCGGCCGGGTACGCGCTGTTCAGTGGCTGGGGTGTGCCCGCGCAGCGCACCGTGCTGATGCTTGCCACGGTGGTGGCTCTGCGCTGGCAGGGGCAACGTTGGCCCTGGCCTTGGGTGTGGCTGCTGGCGGCAGCCGTGGTGCTGGCATGGGACCCCTGGGCGGGTCTGCAGGCGGGGTTTTGGCTGAGTTTCGTGGCGGTCGGCGTGCTGTTTGCCACAGAAGCCTCTGGTCAATCCGCGCCGGATCAAGCCGTGTCTGGGGCCAACCCGCGTGCCTGGTTATCCCGTATGGCCCGTGCCACTGGCCGGTTGCTGCGAGAGCAATGGGTGGTGACCCTTGCCCTCACGCCACTGACCTTGTTGCTGTTTGGGCAAGTGTCTGTGGTGGGCTTCTTTGCCAACGTGCTGGCCATTCCCTGGGTGACTTTGGTGGTGACACCGCTGGCCATGCTGGGGGTGCTGTGGTCGCCGTTGTGGGGCTGGTGCGCCACCGCGCTGGACGGGTTGATGCGGGTGCTTTCGGTGCTCGGTGGCCTGCCGTTGGCCACTTACGCAACGGCTGCGCCCGCAGGGTGGGCAGCCGCCGCTGGGGTGTGCGGTGGGATGCTGCTGGCGCTGAAGCTGCCATGGGGAGTGCGTTGCCTGGGCCTGCCTTTATTGCTGCCGGTCTTGCTGTGGCAAGCACCCCGGCCCGAGCCCGGGCATTTCGAAGTGTTGGCGGCAGACGCAGGGCAGGGCACCGCTGTGCTGGTGCGCACCGCCACGCACAGCCTCTTGTACGACGCAGGCCCGCGCTTTGGCCAGGATTCGGATGCGGGTCACCGGGTGCTGGTGCCGCTGTTGCGTGCGTTCGATGAACGCCTGGACATGCTGGTGCTCAGCCACCGTGACACCGATCACACAGGTGGCGCCCCTGCCGTGTTGGCCATGCAGCCGCAGGCACGGCTCCTCAGTTCCATTGAAGACGGACACAGCCTGCAAGCCCTGCGGCCGGCGCAGCGCTGTGTGGCGGGTGACCGCTGGCAGTGGGATGGAGTGGATTTCGAGGTCTTGCACCCTCAACCCAAACACTACGCCGCAGCGTCAATGGGCAAGCTCAAGCCCAATGGCTTGAGTTGTGTGTTGCGGGTGACGTCAGCCATCGCGGCGGGGTCGCGAAGCGCTTTGTTGACGGGTGACATTGAAGCGCCGCAAGAGCTGGACATGCTGGCCACGCTGCCCGGTCGAAAACTCAAGGCGGATGTGCTGTTGGTGCCTCACCACGGCAGCAAAACATCGTCTGGCAATGCCTGGCTGGCTGTGGTGGCCCCCGATTGGGCGGTGGTGCAGTCGGGCTACCGCAATCGCTTTGGTCACCCCGCGCCCCTGGTGCTCGATCGGTACCGCGCGCTGGGCATACAGGTGGTGGACACGCCCAGCTGCGGCGCAGCCGTGTGGTCTAGCGCCTCACCTCAAGACCTGCAATGTCAACGGCACATCAAGCCCAGATACTGGCAGCATCAACTGCCCTGAATGGGGCAAGGCCGCAGCATAATGAACGGGCGCGGTGAGTGATTCGATCGTTGGCATGCAATCTGCTTGCTGCTGGGTCTGTATGCTACGCGGAGGAGATCGCATATGAAGAAGTTCGATGAAATGTATGCCGAATTGCCCTACAGTGACAAGGCGGTTCGGGCGCATTACCAGCGCTACGCGCAATGGCTGAGCCAACAACCGGCCGAGGCGATGCGCCTGCGCCGGGACGAGGCCGAAATGATTTTTCGGCGTGTCGGCATCACCTTTGCGGTGTACGGCGCCAAAGACGAAGACGGCTCAGGCACCGAGCGCCTGATCCCGTTTGACTTGATACCCCGGGTCATTCCATCGCACGAGTGGGCCAGCATGGAAAAAGGCCTGGTCCAACGCGTCACCGCGCTGAACCGTTTCATCCATGACGTGTACCACGGCCAAGAGATCATCAAAGCGGGCATCGTGCCGGCGGAGCAGATCCTGAACAACGCCCAGTACCGCCCAGAGATGGTGGGCGTGAATGTGCCGGGCAACATCTATTCGCAGATCAGCGGCATCGACATCGTGCGCGCCCCCAACGCCCAGGGCGAGGGTGAGTACTACGTGCTCGAAGACAACCTGCGCGTGCCCAGCGGCGTGAGCTACATGCTGGAAGACCGCAAGA
>CAZHDP010000310.1:0-4451 GCA_964531605.1 uncultured Burkholderiaceae bacterium
GTTGGCCATGCTCCAAAAGGTCAGCGTGTCTGTCACGTTGAGTGGCCTTGTTCCGGCTGGCCTGATGGTGGTACAGGCTGGACCCACAGCAGAGCTGCAAAAATTGGGAGAA
The DNA here is from genome assembly GCA_964531605.1 of uncultured Burkholderiaceae bacterium. Classification (GTDB taxonomy): domain Bacteria; phylum Pseudomonadota; class Gammaproteobacteria; order Burkholderiales; family Burkholderiaceae_C; genus Defluviibacillus. The sequence continues at coordinate 113 of CAZHDP010000310.1, forward strand.
CCATCGAAACGCAGCCCTAAGATGTCCCGCTCTGCATCACGCAGACCCAATTCGGCGTTTTCCCGGGCCAACGCGATGTCTCGATCACTGGACGCCATTCGTTCGTCAAACAAAGAGTTTCTGACCGCCATGATGACCAACAGTGACAAAACAGTCAGAAAGATAAGGCTAGTCACCAGCACAAAGCCACTGTTACGTTGTTTCGAGTTCACGATGTGCTCAATAAGGAGATGAAAAAGCGGCGTTTCGGAGCGCGACTACGGCGGTGTAGCGGCGCCACAGGCGAAGGTCTCCTGCTACACGGAACACATCGGGGGCAAACGCGCCGTTGTTGTCTCGGGTACATGTTGGGCGTGTGGGTTGTGCATTCAGAATCCCGCCTCCCGCAGCCCCCGACGTTTGTGGGCTGGCAGACACAAAACAGATTTCAATTGCCGTCACCCCTGGCCAGCCTATCGGGTCCAGAGCCACACCTGCCGCATTCAGGTATTGCGCCGTGGTGTTGCCTGCCGCTGGGGCTACTGCACCGGGTGCAGGCGCTACGCCGGCGGACGACACCAGATACCGCAGCATGAATTCCTCTACGCCACGGGCGATGGGTTGTTGCACTGCGCCACCGGAGCCTGCACAAATCAATTCATTGACACCATCAGAGGCGTTTTGCTGTACGAAGAAGCGGTTGATGACGAATTTGCCGTTGGTTGCTTGTTGCAGGCAGTCCCGGCCATCCCCTGTTGCAGCGTTGTCTGGGAGCAAACTGCGCATTGGGTTGGCTATTGCCCCACCGTCAGGTACCCCTTGGTACGAAAGCTGAAGGCTGTGTCGCGTGGCCGAGGCGACGCCGCATGACAGCGCCACGGGTGGTCCTGCAACGGCGATGGCATTGGGTGAGCTGTTCATGGCGCCATCACAACCAAAAACAGGCAAAAGGCCTGCAAACATTTTTGTCAGCGGCGTGTCGATGGCTGCACCAGTGGGTACCCTTTGGTACATGTTGGCGAGCCCTTCTACGCCGGGCGAAAACAGCGCACTGGCTTGAAAATTTGTTCCAGCTTGGATGTCAAACACATCCACATACCCCGCCGTGTTGATGCTGCTTCTGAGTTGTCGCAGCACAATCCTCGCAGGGTCACTCAACTCCACCTGGCTTTCTTGTTGCTTGTTGATGTTGCTGCTGTTCATGTAAGCAAACCCGATGGCCACCAAAACGATCAAACCGATCGTCAAGCTGATCATGACTTCGATCAAACTGAAGCCCATTTGCCGGCGGCGTGCGCGAACGCTGACCGAGTGGTTGGTGTTTTTCATGACAATCATGGCGTCACAATCAGGCTAAGACATCTCACGCCAGCAGTTTGAGGTGCGGGGCACGTGGCGTCTATGGGGGCTGCAACTTCTGCGTTATCCGTTGCAAGGTCTGGTTTTTCAACCCACATCACAACGATCCTTCTTGCTGCTGGATCATTGATTGCGCCTGATGCCACAGTGAAGATCGCGCCTCTGCCTCCTGGCAGGTTTCTGGCCAGAGACAAACGCCAGTCACGCATGTCGCGCTGTGCTGCTTGGAACGTTGTACACACGGGTTGCAGAGCCAAGCCACAAACGGGGTCATTGGGTGGATTGGCTGCGTTGTCGTAAGTTTCTGCCAGCAAGTAGGCATTGACTGGCGCAGGGGGAGCTGCTGCAGTCAGCGCTGAACTGTTCACCTTCATTCTTTCAATGATGTATTGCGCTTCGGTGAATGCCTGGTTGCGAAAGCCAGCGGTTTGTTGGTATCTTGCCGCTGCCAGTTGCGTGCCCGCGGCTCCAAGCAGCCCTAAAGCGACAACAAGCATCGTGACCAGGACTTCAATCAGCGAAAAGCCGGTTTGCCTGGTGTATTGAGCGGACTGGAAACGTTTCATACCTTCAACTCGTACAAGTGTTTGCGGGCAGCGCCATGTACTGGGCTTCCGTGAAGACGCGTGCGCGCCCCGATCTGCCAATGCAAATCGTTTTATTCAGGTGGTCATCGGCCGCTTCCAGCCCTCGAACCGTGATACGGGCACCAGCGAAGTTACCGATGGGTTGGCCATTGGGAAGGATGGTGATTCTTTTGCTGGGAGCAACCACCGCCATAGTCAGATTGGCTTTTGGAAGAGTGTCCTGAAGGATGCGGTCGTTGGCATTGGCCACAGCCGTTCCTGTCCGGACAATCCATCCCACTTCGTAGTCACCTGCGGTGCAGGTGGCGCCATCTGAGCTGGGGCACATCGTGACGGGGGAGTTTTGCCGCAAAGCCTCGCTACGGGCAAATTGAACCGAAGCATTCCATTCGTTGACGGCGGATCTGATTTGGTTGCTGGTTACCAAGTCCGACCAAGATGGCGCAGCAAGGGCCGCCAAGACACTGACCAGCCCGACCACAACCATCACTTCGATCAGGGTGAAGCCTGAAGATTTTTTCAAAAATGGGGATACGCCGTTCATGGCGTTGATGTTAGTGCCGCAAGTGCTGGGAACACCTGCCACTCATCGGTGAAAACCAACCGTTTGTCTGAAAGTCAGCGTCCAACCTCATCCACCAACGCCCGAAACTCATCAATGTCTTCGAAGTTCCGGTACACACTGGCAAAGCGCACGTAGGCGACCTTGTCAAGTTTTTTCAATTCCCGCATCACCAGTTCACCGATGCGGGTGGACAACACTTCCCTCAGCCCGAGGTTCAGCAATTTTTCTTCAATGCGCTCAATGGCGCTGTCGACTTGCTCTGTACTGACAGGCCGTTTGCGTAAAGCCAAGTTCATGCTGGCGAGCAGTTTGGCGCGCTCGTACTCTATCCGACGACCATCTTTTTTGACGATCGTCGGAAACGTGACATCGGGGCGTTCATAGGTGGTGAACCGCTTGTCACACGCCCCGCATTGGCGACGTCGCCGAATGAAGTTGCCTTCTTCCGCGATCCGCGTCTCGACCACCTGGGTCTCGGCATGGCTGCAAAAGGGGCACTTCATGGCAGGGTAGGGTGAGGCTTACTGGTAGACCGGGAAACGGCTGGTCAGCGCATGCACTTTGGCACGAACTGCCTCAATGTTGGCCGCGTCACGTGGGTTGTCCAGCACGTCTGCAATCAAATTGGCCGTGGCCCGTGCTTCTTCTTCCTTGAAGCCCCGGGTGGTCATGGCTGGGGTGCCGATGCGCACACCGCTGGTGACCATGGGTTTTTCTGGGTCGTTGGGGATCGCGTTTTTGTTGATCGTCATATGAGCACTGCCCAGCACGGCTTCAGCTTCTTTGCCTGTGATGCCTTTGGCACGAAGATCGACCAACATCACGTGGCTTTCCGTACGACCACTCACGATGCGCAGGCCACGTGCCGTCAAGGTTTCGGCGATGACTTGCGCGTTTTTGACCACTTGCTGTTGGTAGCTCTTGAAGCTGGGCTCCAACGCTTCTTTGAAAGCCACAGCTTTGGCTGCAATCACGTGCATCAGTGGGCCACCTTGCAGGCCCGGGAAGATCGCGCTGTTGATGGCTTTTTCGTGTTCGGCTTTCATCAGGATGATGCCGCCACGGGGGCCACGCAAGCTTTTATGCGTGGTGGACGTCACCACATCAGCATGGGGCACGGGGTTGGGGTAGACCCCTGCAGCGATCAACCCGGCGTAGTGGGCCATGTCCACCATGAAAATGGCGCCCACCGCCTTGGCCACTTTGGCAAAGCGCTCAAAGTCAATGGCCAGCGAGTAGGCCGACGCACCGGCAATGATCAATTTGGGCTTGGTCTCGTGTGCTTTACGCTCCATGGCCTCGTAGTCGATGGCTTCATTGGCGTCCAGGCCGTAGCTCACGACGTTGAACCATTTGCCGCTCATGTTCAAGGGCATGCCGTGGGTCAGGTGACCCCCTTCGGCCAAGCTCATGCCCATGATGGTGTCGCCAGGCTTCAAGAAAGCCAGAAAGACGGCTTCGTTGGCCGATGCGCCGCAATGGGGTTGGACGTTGGCGGCTTCTGCACCAAAAATCTTCTTCACACGGTCAATGGCCAGTTGTTCGGCAACGTCCACGTACTCGCAACCGCCGTAGTAGCGCTTGCCTGGGTAGCCTTCGGCGTATTTGTTGGTCAGCTGGGAGCCTTGAGCGGCCATCACAGCGGGGGAGGCGTAGTTTTCGCTGGCAATCAGCTCGATGTGGTGTTCCTGACGGGCCACTTCGGCTTGGATGGCTGCAAACAGCTCGGGATCGGTTTGTTCAACAAGAATAGTGCGGTTGTACATGGCAGTGCTTTCAGACAATGGTTCTTGATTTGGCAGCCAGCGCAGGGTTGCAAAACAAGATCTGCCCAGGCGAACGGCTGAAC
>CAZHDP010000311.1:0-4444 GCA_964531605.1 uncultured Burkholderiaceae bacterium
CCAGTGAGCCAGCCCCCCCGAGTGCACCGGTCAAGCCGACCGTCAAACTGAGCTACAAAGAGCAGCGGGAACTCGATGGCATGCCCCAACACATTGAGGCCCTGGAGGCAGAACAAGCCGACATCCAGGCCAAGCTGGCCGATGGCCAACTCTATGTGAGCGACCCCGCCTTGGCAACGCAACTGCACACGCGCGAAGGCGAAATTGAAGAGGCGTTGCTGCTGGCGCTGGAACGCTGGGAAACCCTGGCGGCAGGGCAAGCCCGTTAAATGCGGTGGTGACCGCCTGAGCTTTCGGTGATTTTGGAAAGCAGGGCGTCAGCGATCTGGTTCAGCGGCAACACCTCGTCAGCAGCCCCCGCCTGGATGGCCTCGCGGGGCATGCCAAACACCACGCACGTGGCTTCGTTTTGCACGTAGTTGTAGCTGCCGTGGTCGCGCATTTCCTTCATGGCCAGCGCGCCATCGTTGCCCATGCCGGTCAACATGATGCCGTAGGCATTGCGACCGGCGTACTGTGCACACGACTTGAACAACACCTCCACGGATGGCCGATGGCGGTTGACGGGCTCTCCGTCTTGCACCACGGCCACGTAATTCGCCCCACTGCGGCTGATGCTGAACTGCTTGCCACCCGGTGCGATGTAGGCGTGGCCAGGCAAAATGCGCTCGCCATTGCGGGCTTCTTGTACGGTGATGCGACACAGGCCATCCAAACGCGCAGCAAAGCTGGCGGTGAACCCTGGTGGCATGTGCTGGGTGATGACGATGCCTGGTGAGTCGGCGGGCAGGCGGGTCAGCACTTCTTTGATGGCCTCTGTGCCCCCCGTTGAAGCGCCAATGCAGATGAGTTTTTCTGTGGACAAGCGACCCAACAGCGCACTGCCCCCCACCGAACCCGCGGCAGAAGCCCCTGCGAGGGGTTTGGCGGTCGGCGCGCTGGGCACCACAGGCGGCAAGGCGCGGTGCACTTTGGCTGCCGCGGCAATGCGGATCTTGTCCACGATCTGGGCAGACAGGTCTTTGAGGCCATCGGCCACGCCAATGCGGGGTTTGGCCACAAAGTCAATCGCACCAAGCTCCAAGGCTTTCATCGTGACTTCGGCACCCCGCTCAGTCAGGGTGGAAATCATCACGACCGGCATGGGCCTCAAGCGCATCAAACGGGACAGGAAATCCAGGCCGTCCATGCGCGGCATTTCGACATCCAGCGTGATGACGTCGGGGTTGAGCTCCCGGATCATTTCGCGGGCCACCAGCGGGTCATTGGCGGCGCCGATGCAGGTCATGTCAGGTTGACGGTTGATGATTTCAGTCAACAAACTGCGCACCAACGCAGAGTCATCAACCACAACCACACGAATTTTCGCCATGTATCAATTCCTTGTCAGAACAGGTCGACCGAGCCACCAGAGGTCTCTTTGGCCACAACCACCGCGTTGCCGCGCCGCTCTTGTGCCACCAAAGCCTCGGGATGGGAATGGGCCAAACGCTTGACCAAGGCCTTTCCGCTCGCGGGGAAAAAACAGACTTTACGGGGATAGATGTCCAACACATCTTTCGACACGATGGGGATGCGCTCTGTTTGCAGGTAGTCGATGACGAACTGCGTATTGCGCTCTCCCACGTTCATCGCCGTGAAGGAGTGCATCACCTGCCCACCGCCAAAGATTTTCGCCTGTATGGATTCACGGCGGGCCCCGGCTTTGAGCATCTCGTTGATCAGCAATTCCATGGCATAAGAGCCGTACCGCCCCCCGCCATCGGAGGTGTCGCCATCGGGCAGCATGAAATGGTTCATGCCACCGACATTGGCACGGGCATCCCACAAGCAAGCAGCGATGCACGAACCCAGCACCGTCATGATGACGATCTGCTCGTTGGACACGAAATACTCGCCGGGCAACACCTTCACTGCAGGAAACTGAAAGTGGTGGTCAACGTAAAAAAACGATGCTTCGCCAGGACGGCGCGCCTGTGCCTTGAGTTTTTGGACGTGCGCCAACTGGTGTGAAGCCACACCGGCTTGTGCCGTGATGGCGGCGCCAAATCGGGCACCGCTCACCGCAGAGGAAGAGGCCATGGTGCTCATCGCAACAAGCCTCCCCAACGGTTGGAACGCTCGACCATCCGCCCGACAACGTGAACGTGAACGTCAGCAGCGCTCATAAACAGTCTTGCCTCGCAGTACAAAGAGGTCTCGGGAATCGTTGAAGTTTTCCGAGTGCCCGACAAACAACATGCCACCTGGCTTCATGCAACGGTGTATGCGCTCCAGCACCGCCCGTTGGGTCGGCGCATCGAAATAGATCATGACGTTGCGACAAAAGACAATGTCAAACGGCTCACGGAACGGCCAGTCGTTTTTGATCAGATTGACCTGACAGAAATCAATCGGGGTTTGCAGCTCAGGTTTGACCCGAGCCAGGCCTGAATTGCCCGCTTTGCCGCGCATGAAAAAGCGGTGCAATCGCTCTGGAGCGAGACCTTTGAGCGATTCGGACCGGTAAACGCCTCGGGCAGCCGTGGCCAAGACCTTGGAGTCGATGTCACTGGCAGCCAATTTGAAATGGCTTGCCGACCCCAATGCTTCGATGGCGGTCATGACGATGGAATAGGGCTCTTCGCCCGTGGACGCAGCACTGCACCACGCATTCCATCGGGTCCCGGTAGGCTGTGACTTGAGCAGGGTGTGCAGGATTTCGAAGTGGTGGTTTTCGCGGAAAAACGAAGTCAGGTTCGTCGTCAACGCGTTGATGAACTCTTGCCATTCGTCGCCATCATGCGATTCCAGCCAGGTCAGGTACTCTGAAAAGCTGCGAAAACCTGTTTCTCTCAAACGACGCGACAAGCGGCTGTAGACCATGGCATGCTTGCCATCGTGCAAGGAGATGCCCGCACGTTTGTAGATCAAGCCCTGGACACGCCGAAAATCCGCGTCAGCCCACTCAAACTCCCGGTCAGCCGGCACGCTTTCGGCGGGCGCCTCCAAACGTGCCATGCGGTGGGGCACATGGCCAGCCGCTCCAGACGACGTGGATTTAGGGGTGCGGTCAGACGTGGAAGTCAGCATCAAACAGCCTCAATCGCCGTAGCTCACCAAGCCCATGCTGGGACTGGCCATCAGCGACTCGATGTCCAACAAAATCAACATGCGCTCGCCCACCGACCCCAGGCCAGTGATGCAACTGTTGTCGATGATGCTGTCCACATCAGGGGACGGGCGCAGGCTCTCTGGCGGCAACTCCATCACATCGCTGACCGAGTCCACCACGATGCCCACCACCCGGTGGTTCAAGTTGAGGATGATGACCACCGTGAAGCTGTTGTACTCAGCGTTGGCACAGTTGAACTTCAGACGCATGTCCACAATGGGCACGATGGTGCCGCGCAGGTTGACCACGCCTTTGATGAAGTCAGGCGCGTTGGTGATGCGCGTCGGGGCTTCATAGCCACGGATTTCCTGAACCTTCAAGATGTCAATGCCGTACTCTTCATTGTCCAGTCGAAAGGTCAAATACTTGCGTGCGGTGGCCGTGGCCAGATCGTCGATTTGCTCCATCACATCCATGACGGTCTCCTTATCTCAATGTGTCTGACTCAATGCCGGGAACGGCGTACCAACGCGGCCGTGTCCAGAATCAATGCAACCTTGCCGTCGCCCAAAATCGTGGCACCCGACACGTTGGGCACCTTTTTGTAGTTGGACTCCAGGTTTTTCACCACCACCTGTTGCTGCCCCAACAGTTCGTCCACCAGCAAGGCCACGCGACTGCCATCGGCCTCAACAACGACCATGATGTTGCTGGACTTGTCGAGGTCTATGCGGGGCACCTGGAAGGCACGTTCCAGGCTGATCACGGGCATGTACTCGTCACGCACCTTGACCAACTGGGCACCCTGCCCCACGGTACTCACTTCGTCGCCCTTGACCTGGAACGATTCCATGACCGAGGACAACGGCAAGATGTACACCTCTTCGCCCACCCCCACGGACATGCCGTCCATGATGGCCAGCGTGAGCGGCAAGCGCACCGACACGCGCATGCCGTAGCCCTCGGCGGAGTCGATCTCGACCGTGCCGTTCATCGCGCTGATGTTGCGTTTGACCACGTCCATGCCCACCCCTCGGCCTGAGACGTCGGTGACGGTCTCGGCGGTCGAGAACCCGGGGGCAAAAATGAGCTGCCAGACTTCGCCATCGGTCATCTGGTCTGACACGTCCAGCCCACGCTCGCGGGCTTTGCCGAGGATTTTTTCCCGCGACATGCCTTTGCCGTCGTCACGCACTTCAATGACGATGGAGCCCCCTTGGTGAGAGGCCGAGAGGGTGATCGTGCCATTCGGCGATTTGCCTTTGGCGATGCGTTCTTCGGGTGATTCGATGCCGTGGTCGCAGCTGTTGCGCACCAGGTGGGTCAGCGGGTCGGTGATCTTCTCGACCA
>CAZHDP010000312.1:0-4430 GCA_964531605.1 uncultured Burkholderiaceae bacterium
TTCCATTTGGCATCCGCCGCCTTGGCCGCAAGGGCTTTGGCAGGGGCTTTTTCCTCAGGCTTGGCAGCCGCAGTGGAGGTGGTCTTGCTCACGGGCTTGCTGGCTGCTTTCGCAGTTTTGGCAGCGGGCTTGGCAATCTGACTGGACTTTTGAGCGGGCATGAAACATCCTCACAAGGTCAAAAACAGGCAAAAACAAGCGCCGTTGCACAACGGCGCGGGGGCAAGGGTTGGTGAAATCGCAGACAACACGACAAGCAAACGCTTTCGACAGGTCGAAAGCGCGGCCTTGGGTGCAGTCAGGATCTCTCTGGGCAAGATGTTGGGGCGAACATTTGGTGTGCAATCCTTGCGGTAAGGCGGCCGGTTGAGCACATGTTGCTTCGATTGGCCAGACCCGGAGGTGTTGCTGTCGCTCTTGCCGAGCAGAAAAACGGATTATACCGTGGTCTGCCGTTTCAAGGCGTTCCAGCGTTGCACGATCTCGCTGAAGCGCTCGCGTGCGCCGGGCTCTGTGGCCATGACGCTGATGAGCCGGTCTTTTTCTTTTTCAAGCTGGTCCAAGGTCAGTCTGCGCATGACGTCAGCCAACTCTTGGCGCAGCTCCGTGGTGTTCACCTCTGCCACAGGCATGCCCATGATTTGCTTGGCAAACGAGGCCATGGGTTGGCCTTCCAGGGTCTCTGACAAGGTGCCCCAAGGCAAGGGGCCGTGTTCATGGTGCTGGCTGTCGATCCACGAAAACAAAGGGCCATGGGGTGAGGGCAGGGCGCACAGCAAGGCATGCTCTTCGTTGGACAACTGCTCCCAGGCATGGGAATGGCTCAACAGCAGTCGCGCCGCATGGTCCTCACGCGACGTCGGTTTGACGCGTGGGCCCTGGTTGGGCAGTGCTTGCTGCCAAGGGCCGCCTTTGCCAAATTTTTTAGGATAGTTTTCTACCCATTTCCGCTTGTTGGGGCTGAATTCTTTGCTATTGAATTCATAGTCGTTTTGTGGCGCTTGAGGGTCTTGGGATGGCCCAGGGTAGGCTGATTTTCGGCTGGCTGGCCCAAGGCCTGGCGCAGCTGCATGCGCTTGCCACATGTCCACCAGGTCAGCGCCTGGCAGCTGCACCAGTTCTGCGATGTCCGCCAGCAATTGCCGCTTCAGCGCCCCTTCAGGCATGGCCGACCACAGGGGTTTGGCATGGCTGGCCATTTTGGCGCGTCCCTCGGCGGTGTGGGCCTCACAACCTTCGCGGATGGCCTCCAGCAGGAACTTGGACAAAGGCAGTGCGTCGCCCACGCACCGCGCAAAGGCTTCAGCGCCTTGTTCGCGGATGAACGAGTCGGGGTCATGCTCAGCGGGCAGAAACAGGAACTTCACGCTGCGCAAGTCGGTGGCGTAGGGCAGGGCCGCGTCGAGGGCTTTGCGTGCCGCGCGGCGACCGGCGCCGTCGCCGTCGAAGCTGAACACCACGGCGTCGGTGAATCGGAACAGCTTTTGGATGTGATCGGTGGTGCAGGCGGTACCCAACGTGGCCACGGCGTTCGGGAAGCCCAACTGAGCGAGCGCCACCACGTCCATGTAGCCTTCGGTGACCAGGGCATAGCCAAAATCACGCAAGGCGTGGCGGGCTTCAAACAGACCGTACAGCTCACGGCCTTTGCTGAAGACCGGCGTTTCTGGTGAGTTCAGGTATTTGGGCGTACCGTCGCCCATGACCCGGCCTCCAAATCCGATGCATTCGCCTTTGACGTTGCGGATCGGGAACATCACCCGGTCTCGAAAGCGGTCATAGCGCTTTTCTTCCCCGCTGCCCTCGTCGTGGTTCAGGATCACCAAGCCAGATTCCACCAGCAGCGCATCGCTGTAATCCGGGAACACGCTGGCCAGGCTGCGCCATCCTTCGGGTGCGTAGCCCAGTCCAAACTCTTTGGCAACGATGCCGCTCAGGCCCCGGCCCTTGAGGTACTCAATCGCTCTGGGCGATTCTTTGAGGTGTTTTCGGTAAGCTTCGCCAGCTTTTTCAAGCACATCGCTCAGCGTGACCTGTTTTTGACGTTGCTCTGCAGCGCGCTGGCGTTCTTCTGGGCTGGCGTCATCTTCGGGCACTTGAAGGCCATATTGCTGGGCCAGGTCCTTCACCGCTTCAACGAAATTCATGCCCACGTGTTCCATCATGAACCCGATGGCGTTACCGTGTTTGCCACAGCCAAAACAATGGAAAAACTGTTTCGTGGGGCTGACCGTGAACGACGGCGATTTCTCGCCATGGAAGGGGCACAGGCCCATGAAGTTGGCACCGCCCTTTTTGAGCGTGACGTAGCGTCCGACAATTTCAACGATGTCGGCGCGGGAGATCAGCTCCTGGATGAATGACTGGGGTATGGCCACACTGCGGATTGTCCGCGATTCACGGCGGCATCAGCCAAGCAAGCGTTGGTGTCGCTCAGGCGCCCACCACGCGGTTTTTGCCCGAACGCTTGGCCAAGTACATGGCTTGGTCGGCACGCACCACGGCGTCGGGGCCGGGTTCATTGGCGCCCAGCTCGGCCACGCCAGCGCTGAACGTGATGAGGAGCTTGTCGGTACCCGCCAAGAAAAACCGCTTGGTCAGTTCGCGTTGCACACGGGTCATCACATCAATGCCTTGCTCTAACGCCGTGTCAGGCATCACCACCACGAATTCTTCGCCGCCATAGCGACCTAAGCTGTCCTGGGGCCGAATGCAATCGCGTGCGACCGCCGTCAAATGAACCAAGGCCGCATCGCCCGTGGTGTGCCCATGTTCGTCGTTTATTTTTTTGAAATTGTCGATGTCGAGCAAGGCAACGCTGAGCCGGAGTCCTTTGCGTTTGCAGGTGGCAATTTCGCGCTCGATGGTCTCGTCCAAACCTTTGCGGTTGAGCGCGCCGGTCAACGGGTCGTTTCTGGCCAAAGCACTGGCTTTTTCGAGGTCGTTTTCCAATTGGTGGAGCCGTGTTTCGGTTTCTGCGGTTTTTTCTCGCATTTCACGCAGTTCATCGCCCACGCGCTGTGAGTCCAGCGCCATGTTGCGGGCCGCTGCCACCGCCTCTTGCATGACCGGGGCAATTTCAGCCAAGGTGGTGGCCCCTTCGATTTGCTTGGCGTATTGCTCCACTTTGCCCTTGAAAGCACCACTGGCTTCGGCCATGGTAGAGAGCCGTTCAATGAAGGCGGCAAGCAAGCGCTTCATCTCTTCCTGGGCCGCGTGACTTTGGGCTTTGGCTTCAATTTGCTTCAAGATCACGTCTTTGAGCCGAGCCCGCACATCTTCGAGGCGGCGCAAGGTGAGCGGAGGTTTGGCCGCGGACCGAAGTGCGTCCATCTGACCTTGCAGCCAGCGTTCATCCAGGCTGAGCTCTGACACGTTTTCAAAGATCAAATTCAGCAGTTCGAGCAAGGTGTTTTTGATGGCAGCTTGCTCTTCGGCCACGAAGGTGAGTTTGAAGTTGAAGTTGGCCAGTTGCGTGCGCAGCAGGCTCATGCTGGGGCTGGTTTGCTTCAAGAGCAGCACCAGCTCTTTGGCCAATCCCAGCAAGGGGGGTTCTTCTGCCCCTGCCGCCGGAACCGCATGCTCGATCAATCGGGCAATTTGGTCTTTGACCTCAGGGGTGATACGCAGAAGATCATCCGCTGTGACCGTTACAGCCGAGGCCACCTCAACAGGGGCACTGTGGGCGGGCAACGAGGCTGGTGCGGAGTCTCCAGGCAAGCGGGGTGTGGGGGCCAGTTGGGTATAGCCGACCAATGCGGCCTGCACGCTCGTCCAGTTGTGGTGCCGGACGGCATGGTCAAACTGGGCTTGCAGGCGTTGTTGCCCAGGTGTCTTGATGGGCAAAGACTTTGCAATCGTTTGCAATTGCTCTTCTGGAAAAGGCTGCAAACGCTTGGTGCCCGCGATCTCGTGGTAAAGCGCTTGGTAGTTTTCTGGCGTGGGCGAGAGCTTGCGCAGGGTCAACTGTTTGACGGTTTCCCGCGCGATTTCGTAGGGTTGTCGGTCAGCCATGGGTTCGGATTCGCTTCCTGGTTTCCCCTGGTGCGTGCCCGCCACCGCGTGAACGACTCGGTGGCGGTGAGCACATGACCTGGGGTGCCCACCGATTATGTAGCACCCCATGCGCCAAGCCTGGACCAGGCGACCATAACCCCACCCCCAGCGGGTGCGGTGCGTTGCTTCAGCGTGGTGCCAGGCGAATGGCGCCGTCAAGGCGGATCACTTCACCATTGAGCATGTCGTTTTCGACGATGTGTTTGACGAGTTTGGCGTAGTCTTCTGGAGTCCCCAGGCGCGAAGGGAAGGGCACGCCTGCCGCCAACGCGTCTTGTACGTCCTTGGGCATCCCAAACAGCATGGGGGTGCCAAAAATCCCAGGGGCAATGGTCATGTTGCGGATGCCGTTGCGGGCCAAATCGCGGGCGATG
>CAZHDP010000313.1:0-4410 GCA_964531605.1 uncultured Burkholderiaceae bacterium
GTACCTTGATGCCCAGCACATGAGCCCAGGTGGTCACATGGCTGTGGCGTTGGTGGTCATGGAGTCTCCAGCCATCATCATGGCGGTCTTGCTGGCCAACGTGCTGCGGCAACGCAGCCCAGGTGGTGCCACGGGTCCGGGCATGTCTTTGGGCAAAATTCTCCATGAGTCCTTTACCGACGGCGCACATCTGTTGCTGCTGGGGTCAATGGCGATCGGGTACCTCAGTGGGGATGCGGGCAAGGCGGTGATGGCACCGTTTTCGATTGACTTGTTCAAAGGAATGTTGGCGTTCTTTTTGCTCGACATGGGCCTCATGGTGGCCAAAAATTTTGCGGCTGTTCGCACGATGTCGCCCGTGTTGCTGATGTATGCCAGCTTGGGCCCCGTGGTTCACGCTGGAATGGCCCTTGCCCTGTCAACCCTGTTCAGCTTGCCGGTGGGGGATGCTGCTTTGTTGATGGTGTTGTCTGCCAGTGCGTCCTACATCGTGGTGCCGGCTGTGGTGCGCTACGCCATACCAGAGGCAAATCCCTCGCTCTACTTTGGCTTGTCCTTGGGCGTCACTTTCCCGCTGAACATCTTGGTGGGCATCCCGCTCTACGCGTCCATCGCCAAACAGGTTTTGGGTTGAGGGGCAGGCTAAGCTTCAGAAATCAAAGCCCAACTGTTGCGGTGATGGTTGAGGCGCTGGCGCACGCTTTCTGGCGCCCACCGGTCGCAGTCGGGAGGCATGCTTTTCTACCACTGCTTCCTTGGCTGCTTTCACTTCGGGTGTTTTCCGTCTGGTATGCAGGCGTTGTTTGGCGGTGCGCGTGGCGTCAGACAAATCCACCACAGGGGTGGGAATCTCCCCACCCACCGTCACGCCAGCGCGCTGCTGGATGTCGGCAGGCATCAGCCAGGGCTCAAGGCGCCAGTTGTCGGGCACCCGTCGCATGGCTGGCAGCCATCGGCGCACAAACGTGCCCTGGGGATCGTGGTCTTGGGCTTGTTTGATCGGGTTGTACACACGGGTGGTGTTGATGCCTGTCGTACCCGATTGCATCTGAAGTTGACTCCAATGGATGCCTGGTTCGTAGTCGAGGAACTGGGTGGCCAGCCATTCCCCCACAGGGCGCCAGTGCAGCCACAGCGGATAGGCCGCCACAGAGACCAGCATTGCCCGCATGCGAAAGTTGAGCCAACCTGTTTCGCCAAGCATCCGCACACAAGCGTCCACCATGGGCCAGCCGGTTCTGCCCATCTTCAAGGCCTCAAAGTGTGCCTCGTTGAAGTCCTGTTCGCGCAGCCCATCGTAGCCTCGGTGCATGTTGCGCCACTCAATGGCGGGTTCGCTTTCCAGCTTTTGGATGAAATGACAATGCCAGTAGAGGCGACTCATGAAAGCTGTCAAGCCTGCACGGTGGCGAGAGGCTTGCGGGGGCAGCATGGCGAGGTGAGATCGCGTTTCTTGCACCACCTCTCGCAGGCTGATGCAGCCCCATGCCAGGTAAGCCGACAGGCGAGAGCAGGCCTCTGGTGCCGACAGAGGGGACGAGATGCCGCCCCGGTAGCCCAAACTTCTGCCGTTCAAAAAGCTCTGCAATGTGGCCCATGCCAGGGTGCGACCGCCACGCTGGCGCAGCGGGGGGTTGTGCCGCAGGTGCGGTGGCGACGGCATCCGCAGCAAGCGCTCAGGCGGTGGTTGCCAAAACTGCATCGAGGGCAGTGCGTGCTGCGGCGCTGCCATGTGTTGCTCCCAATGGGCTTGCCACAGGTTGCGGTGCTTCAACCTCCGCACCACGCCAAATTGTGGGTACTCGTGCCAGGGTAACGCGTGGGCTTGGCACCACGCGGCGACCTGTCGGTCACGTGCGTACGTGAAGTCGTTGCCTGTTTCTTCATGCGAGTGCAGGGCGCGGAAAGGCTCTTGTGCCCAAAGCCTGGACAACACCTCGGTCACTTCACCCTCAAAAACCTCGACATGGCCCCCTGAGGCCCGCAGCTCAAGGTCCAGCGCCTGCAACGACTCCCGTACAAATTCGAAATGCTGCAGGGCCGCGTCGGCTTGGCTCCAAAGTCCTGGCTCCACCACATAGATGCACCGGACCTTTCCACGTGCAGCCGCGTTGGCCAAGGCCGCATGGTCTTGCAGACGCAGGTCGCGCTTGAGCCACACCAGTTCACATTTCATGAGAGGCTTGACCTGGGCGGTGAGGCGGTTGATTTGCGCTGTCTGCAGGCCTCAGAGCAGTACAGCACCTGAGCCCAGTTTTTAGCCCAGGCCTTGCGCCACGTCATGTCTCGCCCGCACACCGCGCAGGGTTTGCTGGGCAAACTTGCCTTGTTGCCTTTGAAGGTGGATTTCATGGTCGATAGATCATGGGCGTGTTCAAATTACCGTTTGATTTTCAACGGATCCCGACGATGCGGGTCATTTTCTATGCAAGCCTTGCTGAACGCCATCTCGGCGATGGTACCCACCCATGATGCCCAGCGTATTTTCCATGGGCGAGGGGGCTTGTTTCCAGGTTGCGAACACTTGGCGTTGGATGTCTACCCCCCTGTTCACGTTTTGACCAGCTTTCAACCGTTGTCGGACGGCGATTTGAGCGCCATCGGTGATGCATTGCAAGCACGTCAACAGTGCGTCGCGCCGAACGAGGCATTGAACTGGGTTTACCAATGTCGGCATACCGGGCAAGCCGAGACGCGCTTGATGGCTGGGGCTGTGCCCGAGCCGCATGTCGTCACCGAACTTGGTGCCCGGTACCGGGTACACGTGCTCAAGGGCCAGAACCATGGTTTGTTTTTGGACATGGCCGAGGGGCGACGCTGGGTGCGTGAGCAGATGCAAGCCTGCCCTAGGCTCAAGGTGTTGAATCTGTTTGCCTACACCTGTGCGTTTTCTGTGGTGGCGCTTCAGGGGGGGGCCAAACAGGTGGTCAATCTGGACATGAGCCAAGGCGCTCTGACCATCGGGCAGCAGAATCACCAACTCAATGGGTTGGTATCGGGAGCCAGCTTTTTGGCACACGACCTGTTCAAGTCCTGGGGCAAGGTGTCGCGAGGGGGCCCTTATGACTTGATCATTGTGGACCCACCAAGCTTTCAAAAGGGCAGCTTTGTCGCAACGAAGGACTACGCGCGATTGATGCGTCGTTTGCCTGAATTGCTCGAATTCAAAGGGCAGGTGTTGTTGTGCCTCAATGCACCTGAATTAGGGGTAGATTTTTTGCAGACCTTGATGGCTGAGCAAGCCCCAGACTTGGCGTTTGTTGAACGCTTGAGCAACCCTGCATCGTTTGCCGATGTGTCAGAGGACCGTTCACTCAAAGTCCTGGTTTACGCCGCCCGAGAATGAGTCTGGCGAGTGCCGTCCGCCAGCTCGTCGTCAAGTTCACCTGACAACTGCGCGCGAAAGGCTCTGGGGGACACTTTGGCGTCTTTGGTGAACACTCGGGTGAAGTAGGCTGGGTCTGTGTAACCCAGGGTGTAGGCGATGGAGGCCACGCTCAGGTGGGTGTAGGCCAAATGGCGCCGGGCTTCACGCAGGGTTCGGGCTGCAATGAGGTCAGAGGCCGATGCCCCCGTGGCAGCACGGGTCACGCGGTTCAAGTGGGTGGGTGACACGGCCAGCGCCTTCGCGTAATCAGCCACTTTCCATTGGGCCGCAAAGTGCATTTCGACCAAGTGTTGAAACCGTTGAACAAGTTTGGATTCACGCCGGGGGGCATCCTCGTGCGCCACATCGCCCATGGCACGGGCCACCCAGCCCAACAGCGTGGTGCTGAGGCCCCGCAACACCAACGCACGGGCCTTGGATTGGTTTGAAAACTCATGCCAAATGTGTCGAATCACAACGCCAATCGCAGCATCTGCTTGCAGCACGCAAGGGTGGCCTAGGTCAGCCCGAACATCGCCTACCCGCACAAAGATCTCGTCCATCAGTTCAACAGCCAATGTCGTGACCCACCCTTGGGTGCCCTGTGTGAAACGAAAGGCATGCACATGCCCTGGTGGCACATTCACCAGCGAGTTAGCTTGAAGAACATGGCTGTGTCCGTCCAAATTCACGGTGCCCCCACCAGCCTGTATCAACAACACCTGATGCAATCGGGCATGACGGTGAGGCGCCAGCTCCCAATCGTGCAAGGCGGACCGGTCCGCAATGGTCTCGCAGTGCAGAACATCAGGCAAATGCTGTGATTCACCAAACAGGCTGTAGTTTTGAATCGCAGTCAGAACAGGAACAGATGACATGTTCGAAATGTACAAGTTTTGGATCAATTCAGCCATTCCACATCACGTCCAACCCACGTATCTTTCGGGGCTTGGCAACGGCCTTGCCAGCTTTCCTCAAATTCACCACTGGAGACAACCATGAAAACCCAAGTCTGCATCATCGGCGGCGGCTACACTGGCCTT
>CAZHDP010000314.1:0-4408 GCA_964531605.1 uncultured Burkholderiaceae bacterium
CTTGCTGCCCGACGACTTGACCCTGCCATTGCTGTGGGCGGGTCTGTTGGCGAGCCATTTTCAATGGACAGGGGTTGCGCTGGGTGACGCGCTTTGGGGTGCTGTGGGTGGCTACCTGTCGTTGTGGTCGGTGTACTGGGCTTTCAAGCTGTTGACGGGCAAAGAAGGCATGGGGTACGGCGACTTCAAACTCTTGGCTGCGCTGGGCGCTTGGTTTGGCTGGCAGGCACTCATTGCCTTGATTTTGATGTCGTCAGTGATTGGTGCCATGGTGGGCATTGCGATGAAGTTGCGCAGCAGTTTGCGCGAGGGTGGCTACATTCCGTTTGGCCCATTTCTCGCGGGTGCAGGCATGAGCGCCATGGTGCTGGGGCCTCAAACGGTGCTGAACTGGTTCGGCCTGCCCACGTTGCCATGAAAAAGCCGCTGCGAATTGGTTTGACAGGCGGTATCGGCAGTGGCAAGTCGACCGTCTCGGCCTGCCTGGCACAGCTGGGGGCTGCTGTCATGGACGCAGATGCCATTTCGCGGCAAATCACCGCACCTGGAGGGCTGGGCATGGCGGCCATCGCGGAAACTTTTGGCGCATCCATGGTCACGGCTGACGGCGCCATGGACCGTGACCGCATGCGGGCTTTGGTGTTTTCAGACCCGACAGCCAAGCGCCGCCTGGAAAGCATCATTCATCCGCTGGTGAGCCAAGAAAACGAGCGACAGGCCCAGCAAGCTTTAGACCGTGGTCAGTGGTGCTTGGTGTTCGATGTCCCCCTGTTGGTAGAGTCTACGCACTGGCGCCCACGCTTGAACCATGTGCTGATTGTGGATTGCTTGCCAGAAACACAGGTTCAACGGGTCATGCAGCGCAATGGCCTCGCACGAGAAGCCGTCTGCGCCATCATGGCCAACCAAGCCACCAGAGCACGCAGGTTGTCTGCCGCTGATACCGTGATTTTCAATGACGACATTGACTTGGACGGTTTACATGCCCTGGTTGGCCAAGTCGCCAAAAGCTTCGGGCTATGATGGCGGCAACGGCCTAGGAACTTTGCGTGATTCTCTACGAATACCCCTTCAACGAACGCATCCGGACATACCTCCGACTGGAGCACTTGTTCAAGCGACTGAACCTTCTGATCTCACGCGATCACCCGGTTGACCACCATTTCGCGTTGACCACTATCTTTGAAGTCATTGAAGTGGCAGCCCGTGCAGATTTGAAGTCAGATCTGTTGCGAGACCTTGAAAAGCAGAAGCAAGTATTGCAGGGGTACCGTGGAAACCCCGCCATCTCTGAACAAGCACTGGACCAAGTGATTGAACAACTGGAACAGTGCTTTGCCGACTTGAATGCGCAATCGGGCAAAGCGGGGCAAACGCTGACCGAAAACGATTGGCTCATGAACATCCGCAGCCGAGCCAGCATCCCCGGGGGCACTTGCGAATTTGATTTGCCCGCCTACTATGCTTGGCAACAAGGTGATGCGGGGTTACGTCAAGACGACCTGCTCCGTTGGTCGACCAGCTTGGGGCCACTGTCTCAAGCCGTGCATTGGCTTTTGAAATTGCTCAGAGATGCAGGTTCGCCTCAAAAAGTGATGGCAGTGGGGGGGCAATTTCAACAGAACTTGCCTCAAGGCCGCACCGTGCAATTGATGCGCTTGCGCATTGACCCAAGCTCGGGGTGCATCCCCGAAATCAGTGGCAATCGGTTGATGGTGTCGGTGCGGATGATGCACCGCGAGGCCGATGATCGCTTGCATGCAGGCAATGAAGATGTGGCGTTCGATGTGACGCTGTGCAGTTGAATTCGGTCATCATTACAACCATGTCTGATGTTCAGAACTCGCCTCAAGAGCGCACGGTGGTTTGCCCCAGCTGCAAAGGCCCCAGTGTGTACAGCCCGCACAACCCCTACCGCCCCTTTTGCAGTGACCGGTGCAAAAACGTTGATTTGGGCGCTTGGGCCAATCAGGAGTTCAGCATACCGACACCGCCCAGCACAGAAGACCTGCTAGAGCTGGACGACACGGTGCCGCCACCGTTGCAATGAGGTCAATGGCGTTGCTCTGACGCCAACCAGTCCAGAACGGGAACTGTGCCAGCCAGTACAGGTGATACGGTCACAGGCAAGCGTTCCCAAGAAAATTGCTGCCCTTCTCGCATCTGCAGCTCGCCCGACCATTCAAAGACCTTGCAGAAATGCAGCCGTACCAGGGCATGGGGGTAATCGACCATTTCGACCTTCCATGGGACAGGGTCAGCGATCATGATGCCGAGCTCTTCGTGAAGTTCTCGGCGCAGGGCTTGCGCCACCGTCTCGCCAGCCTCTAATTTGCCCCCTGGGAACTCCCAATGGAATTCATACACCTTGCCCGGCGGTCTTGAGGTCAAGAGAAACTGCCTGTCAGGGCGCATCAGCACGCCAACAGCCACGTCCACCACCGGCCGATCGGCACCACCTTGACGTGTCTTGCCTGCGTCGGCGATCAGAGGGCCCTTGGCTCGGTTTGTATCGTCTGCGCCCATGGGCTCAGACCGCCGTGTTGTGGCGGCCTGCGAAGTCTCGTGCGAATTGGTAGCCCACACGGCCGCTGCGCGATCCTCGTTCCAAGGCCCAAACGAGGGCTTCAGGGCGGGCCTGGTCAAACAGGGACTCCGGCACATTGAACGCACTCAGCCACTGGTTCACGATGTTCAAGTATTCCGCTTGTGTGAACGGATAAAAACTGACCCACAATCCGAAACGCTCGGACAGAGAAATTTTTTCTTCAACCACCTCACCCGGGTGCACTTCACCGTCTGCAGTGTGGGTGTAGGTCAAATTTTCCTTCATGTACTCGGGCAACAGATGACGGCGGTTGCTGGTGGCATAAATCAGCACGTTGGGCGATGCTGCGGCCACCGAACCGTCCAAAATGGACTTCAGCGCCTTGTAGCCTGGTTCGCCGTCTTCAAAGCTGAGGTCGTCACAAAAAATCATGAATTTTTCTGGACGATCAGACACCACATCAACGATGTCAGGCAGGTCTACCAAATCTGCTTTATCGACTTCAATCAAACGCAAGCCCTGAGGTGCATACGTGTTCAAACAAGCACGGATCAGGGAAGACTTGCCTGTGCCCCTTGCGCCGGTCAACAAGACATTGTTGGCACGGTGGCCTTTGACAAACTGCTCGGTGTTGCGTTGGATCTTTTCTTTTTGAACATCGATTTCCTTCAGGTCATCGAGGGTCATGGCGCCCACATGGCGCACGGGCTCCAAACTGCCGTGCCCCGAACTGCGCTTGCGGTACCGGAACGCAATAGAAGCACCCCAATCTGGCGCACCCAGCGGTTGGGGCAAAACCGACTCCACACGTCCTATCAAATGCTCTGCCTTGGCAGACAGTTGTTCTAAACGGGCGAGCAGTTTCTCAAAACTTTCATTCATGGGATGGGTTCACTGAAAGAGCAATGTCAAAAGAGCATCATGACCGGTAATCGGCATTGATGGAGACGTAATCGTGGCTGAAATCGCAGGTCCACACGGTATCGATGGCATCCCCTCGACCCAGTTGGACACGAACCAGAATTTCACTTTGTTTCATCACCCGTTGACCTGAGGCTTCTTCGTACGCAGGGTTGCGCCCTCCTCGCGTGGCCACATGCACATCGTCCAAATGCAACTCAATGCCCGTTTGGTCCAAGTCTTCGATGCCGGCGTAGCCCACAGCAGCCAAAATGCGCCCCAGGTTAGGGTCGCTGGCAAAGAAAGCGGTCTTCACCAAAGGAGAATGGGCAATGGCATACGCCACTTTGCGACACTCTTCTCCGGTCTTACCGCCTTCGACCCGAACCGTGATGAATTTTGTGGCGCCTTCGCCGTCACGCACAATGGCCTGCGCCAGCTTTTGTGCGATCTCACGCATGGCGTCAAACAATGCCACACCGTCAGCGCTTGCCCAGTCGGTGATTTCAGAATGTGCCGCTTTTTGGGTCGCGATCACCACCAAAGAATCATTGGTAGAGGTATCGCCATCCACGGTGACTCGGTTGAAGGACACGTCGGCCAACGATTTGGCCAAGCCCGGCAACAACGCAGGGGACACCTTGGCATCGGTAGCAATGAACCCGAGCATGGTGGCCATGTTCGGGCGGATCATGCCCGCCCCTTTGCTGATGCCCGTCACCGTCACCGTCTGACCTGCCACCTGAATCTGCTTGCTGAAAGCCTTGGCAACCGTGTCTGTCGTCATGATGCCCTGGGCGGCATTCAGCCATTGCTCGCCACCCGACGCAGACTGGGCCGCAGCCAAAACGGCGGGCAAGCCAGCTTCAATGCGGTCGACCGGCAAGGTTTCCATGATGACGCCAGTCGAAAACGGCAGCACTTGCTCGGGCTTCACAGAAAGGCGTTGCGCAAGGGCAA
>CAZHDP010000315.1:0-4402 GCA_964531605.1 uncultured Burkholderiaceae bacterium
CCGCTCCCACCGCTTTGAACACGGTGAACGCCACCTCGGAAGCCGCAAGCAGTGCACCCAGACCCAAAGACGACAACACCATCACGCCCAGCACGGCCGTGACACTGCCCCCGGCCGACGCCATGGCTTTGCCCGCACCGTGTTTGACGGCATTGGTCATGCACATCAACATGGTGGGGCCGGGCGAGAGCACCAAGACTGCCACGGCAGCCAGGTAGAGCAAGTAGGTTGTGAGTGTCATCGTGCCCGGAGCTTAGCCCATCTTGCAGCCAGCGCCCGAGTCGGCCAGCGCTTTGGCAGCCACGCCGATCACTTTGTTTTCTTTGTTCTCAACCACGCGCAGGTACATGTCTTGCACAGGGTTGTGCGATTTGCTCATCGTCCATTTGCCACGTGGGCTGTCAATGACGGCGCTTTCCATCGCTTTGTACAGCGCGGGCTTGGCCGACAGGTCACCCTTGACCGCGTTGGCACCTTGGATCAACAGCAAGCCGGTGTCATAGCCTTGAACGGCGTACACATCCGGTTGCATGCGGAACGCCTTGGCGTATTCAAGACGGAAGGCTTTGTTGCGCGGTGTGTCGAGCGAATCGCTGTAGTGCATCGTGGTGACGATGCCATCAGCAGCGGGGCCGGCCGCGTCAAGCACGCCCTCGGTCAAGAAGCCCGAGCCATACAAGGGAATCTTGCCTTTGAGGCCGGCTGCAGCGTAGTCTTTGATGAACTTGGCCGCACCGCCACCGGCAAAGAAGCAGGCCACAGCATCGGGTTTGAGGGCGGCGATCTCGGTCAGCAGGGCCTGGAATTCGACGTTAGGGAAGGGCAGGCCCAGTTCCTTGATGATGGTGCCACCGGCAGCGGTGTAGCTCTCTTTGAAGCCCTCAAAGGCTTCGTCGCCAGCCGCGTACTTCCAGGTGATCCACACGGCCTTTTTGTGGCCCTTGGCCACCATGGCCTGGCCCAGTGCGCGCGTGGGCTGGGAGTTGCTGAAACTGGTGCGGAACACGTTGGGCGCACACAGCGCACGGGTGGCGGCATGCACACCTGCATTGGGGATCAGGCTCAGCACGCCGGAATCACGAGCCACTTTTTGGATGCCCATTTGCACGCCAGAGTGGACGGTGCCGATCAGCACATCGACCTTGTCGCGCTGCACCAATTTGTTGGCGTTTTCAATGCCTTTGGACGGCTCGGACTCGTCGTCCACCTTGAACCACTCAATCTCACGGCCACCGAGCTTGCCGCCTTGTTGGTCGATGGCCAAGCGCACGCCGTTTTCAATGGCCACACCCAACTGGGCGAAGGTGCCGGTGTAGGGCAGCATGAAGCCCACGCGCACCTTGCCAGATTGCGCACGCGCAACCTGGGGCAACAGCAGACCACTGGATGCAGCGCCAATGACGGCGGCAGAGCGGGAAAGAACGAGGCGGCGTGAGGTCATGGTCAGTCTCCGTGAAAAAATACTTTAGGCTTAAACTAATTGAAACATGGCTCGGCGGTTTTGGGGGCTATGAATTACCCGTAGTCGCCATCACCATGTCAGTGCGTATCAAATCGGTTTGATCAGCGAATTGGCGATCAAGTCATTGTCAAAAATGCAGCACCGCTGGCTGAAGCGCAAACCCTCGGGCGTGCGCACCATGCGATCGAGGTAGCGACCCGTGCTCAAGATTTCGGGTAAGCGGTCACGGTGGGTACGCACCACCAAGTAGTTGGTTTCTGCTTCGATGGTGCCGTCTTCAGTGACGGCCGTGACCAAGGGTTGGCTCACGATGTGCCGTTGGTAATACGGGTCGTGGTAGATGGTTTTGGTGGCGCCGTACACCCGGTCGCGCAGCATGCCCTGGCTTTCCATGCGCAAGATGCACAGCGGGTAGCCTGCTTCGTGGTTCTCACGGGATTGGATGGTGTACAGGCATTCCGGCGTGAACAGCTCAGGCCAGGCAGAGAAATCCGTGCTGTCCAGTGCCTGCGCGTACTTCAGGTGCAAGGTCTGCACATCCAGGTAGGTTTGAAAGTCCATCGTCACACCCCCATGACCGAACGCCAGTAGCCATACATGCCACGGATCAGTGTTTCGGTCACCATGTGCCCGGTGGCTTGCACGCCGGTGCCGTCCAACTCGCTGATGGTGCGGGCTTGTGGGTTGGCTTGGTAGGCGTCTTGCACAAACTCGATCACCTCGCCATCGTCAGCACTCACAAAACCTGCCGGGCCAAACAGGTTGGCTTGACGCAGTCGTCGCTCTGTCATCTCGGGGGTGTCGTCTTCGAAACCGAAATGGGTCCACACAAAGTCAAATGCGCCTGGGCTTGCGGGTTGAATGTGGCGCGTCGACAGTGAATTCACTTGCTGCTGGATGATGAGGCTGGGGAACAGCGTCATCATCACCACGGTGGGCACGCTGGTGGGGCCTTCGCCTTGGCTTGCCACCATGCTCCACCAGGGCTCGGGCACGATGTCCAGCAGCCGGGTGTCGGCCAGTTGCATGTCGGCTTTGAACGAGGTCACACCCTGGGTCACCTCTGCAGTCGCTGCCGCTTGGGCACGGCTCGATACCATGCACGCGTGTCGACCTTTGGCGTCCAGCACCATCTTGCTGCGCTGGTCGGCTCGCCACAAACCAAAGGTCACAAACCAGGTGTGGAGCAAACCGGGGTGGTAGGGGTCTTTGATGTTTTCCTGCATCAGCTTCCAGTTGGCAGGAATGCGCTGGCGGTTGATGCCAAGCAGCTTCAACGGCTTGTGAAAGACCCTGTCGAAGTAGGGCAGTACTTCGGGGCCCAGGTAGTCTTCAAACGACTCGACATCCGGGTCAAAGCTGGCAAACACCACACCACCGCGCCGCGCCACTTTCAGTTTGGTGAGGCCGTGGTCGCACAGGGCAAAGTCTTCGGGCATGCCGCCTTCTTTGACGCCATCGCGCTCTACGCCTTGGCGAAAGGGCAAGCCCGCCAAATCGCCGTTGAGTTTGTACGTCCATTGGTGGTAAGGGCATACAAAGCTGCGCGCCGTACCCGTGCGTTCGCGCACGAAGGCAACGCCGCGGTGGGCACAGCGGTTTTCCACCACGTTGATCTGGTCGGGCTGGCCAGGGCGGCCTCGCTCGCGAACCATGATGACGCTGCGCTCGCCGATCTGTGTGCGCTTGTAGTCCCCCGCTTTGGGGATCTCGCATTCCAGGCCAACGTAACACCAATGGCCTGTGTAAAACAGGCGTTCCAGCTCTCGTTGGTAAACCTGCTCGTCGGTGTAAACCCAACCGGGTGCGCGCGAGGTTGGCAAATCACCCCAAGAGGGCAGTTGCGCCGAGGGCGTTGAAGTGTTCGAAGCGCTCATGGCATGGCTGCCAAAGCTTGCGGCAACCAAGTGCGTGCCCAAGCCGTGGCTTCTGATTCAGGGTCTGCACTGGCGCTGGCATCGTGGCAAAACACGTCACCTATCCGCTGTGCGCCCAAGTCCGACAGGCGTTCGTCAAAGCGTTTGCCGCCACCACAAAAGGTTTGCGGGTAGCTGCTGTCGCCCAACGAAATCACGCCATAGCGCACATGGCCTAAAAACCGGGGTTCGGCAGTCAACGAGGCGTAAAGCGCTTGCGCGTTGTCGGGTACGTCACCCGTGCCATAGGTAGAGCTGCAAATCAGGTACAACGTGGGCTCGCCCGGTTTCTCGTCGAACACGTTGGCGTGCAGACCGTCCATCATCTGCACGTCTATCGGGTCGATCAAGTCTGCGCAGTCCATTTGAATGGCCTGTGCCACGAACTCGGCGGTGTTGGTCACGGTGCCAACGAGGATATGGAGTTTCATTCGGTGGGTGAATTAAATTGCTTTTTTTAAGCGTTGATGCAGTATATTGCCTGAATTCTGATCGGGCATTCCTCGCAAACCCTAGCGCCGGGTTTAAGGATAATCCAAGGCATGAGCGACACCTTGACCCCCTCCCGCAGCAACGTTGATCCCACCGAGCTCGCCAAGTTTTCTGACTTGGCGCACCGTTGGTGGGACAAGGAAAGCGAGTTCCGCCCATTGCACCAAATCAACCCTTTGCGTTTGGACTGGATCAATGGCATCGCGCCGCTCGCAGGCAAGCGCGTGCTGGACGTGGGTTGCGGTGGTGGCATTTTGGCCGATGCCATGGCGCGCAAAGGCGCTGATGTCTTGGGCATTGACCTGGCCACCAAATCTCTGCGTGTGGCCCAGTTGCATGCCCTGGAGGCGCAAACCCCAAGGGTTCAGTACCGTGAGGTCAGTGCCGAGGATTTGGCGGCGGAGCAAGCGGCTGGCTTCGATGTGGTCACCTGCATGGAAATGCTGGAACACGTGCCCGACCCGGCCGCCATCGTCAGCGCTTGCAGCACCTTGGTGAAACCTGGAGGGTGGGTGTTCTTCTCCACCTTGAA
>CAZHDP010000316.1:0-4380 GCA_964531605.1 uncultured Burkholderiaceae bacterium
AAACAATTGGCGAATTTGTTTTCATATTTGCAGTCGGCCGCGTTCTCGAAACCCCTCCCTCCCGCCCTTGGCCGGCTTTGCAGCGCCAGTTACCTTACGGTGACTGGCGCATTTTTTGACGCAGCCAAACCAAAAAATCGGCTGCAGGCATGGGTCGGCTGATGTGATACCCCTGGGCCTCATCGCATTTCAGCACTGTCAACTGCTCCAGAATGGCTTGGTTTTCGACGCCTTCTGCGACCACGCTCAGCCCTAAGTTGTGCGCCAAATCGATCGTGGATCGAACAATCTTCGCGTCATCCTGGTCATGTTCCATGCCCATCACGAATGACTTGTCGATTTTGAGTTCGTCCACGGGCAAGCGTTTCAGGTAGGCCAGCGACGAATAGCCGGTGCCAAAGTCATCAATCGACAGCTTGAAGCCTTGTTCAGACAAGCGGTTCAACATCGCTTCGGCCCGAGCAGGGTCGTCCATGATGGCGCTTTCCGTGATTTCCAGGCAGAAAGCGCTGGGGGCCAGGCTGTGACGCTGCATCAGTTGCGTCAGGTATTGACTGAGGTGCGCGTCCAACAAATCACGGGTCGACAAGTTGACCGAGATGCGCAAAGACAGATCTCTGTTATCCGGGGCTGCCAAAAGTTTGGCAGCCTCCTCCAGCATCCATAACGTGAGTTGTCGAATGAAGCCGGTTTGCTCGGCAAAAGGGATGAATTGCATGGGCGGTACCAAGCCGCGCTCGGGATGCTGCCACCGGACCAGGGCTTCAGCTGCCATGCCACCTTGCCCTTGGAGTGCAATTTTGGGCTGCAAAAACAGTCGAAGTTCGTTCTGATCCACGGCCCGCCGCAGTTCCGTCAGCAAAGACAAGGTCTCTGCACTCGACGAGTCGATGGTCGAGGTGTAAACCACGGGCCCTTCGAGCTTGCGTTTGGCTTGGTACATCGCAATTTCAGACCGATTGAGCAAGGTGTCAGCATCTTGGGCATGGTCTGGCCAGCAGGCGATGCCGATGCCCGCGCTCAGGTCTACCGTGTGCATATCCACCGTCAACGGCTTTTCGAACGCGGTCACGATCAGTCCTGCCACGGCCATGGCGTCTGACACACTGGCGCCGGGCAACAACACCGAAAACTCATTGCCGCCCATTCTTGTCACCAAGGAACCCGGCGCCGTGATCTGATGGCAAAGCCGTTCGGCGACGGCCCTCAGCATCTGGTCACCCACTGCGTAGCCCAAAACATCGTTGACCGTTTTGAACCGATCCAAGTCCAGGGTCAATACGGCCAGACGGTGGCTTTCCAGAGGGGTCGACAGCGCGCCGACCAGCTCGTCACGCAGGCGCACCCGATTGGGCAAACCGGTCAGGCGGTCTGTGTAGGCCAAGCGTTTGACCTCGTTTTGCTGTGTAGCCACGTCCAGGCGCATGCGGTCAAAGGAGCGCGCAAAGGTGCCGATTTCGTCGCGGCGCTGGGTGTGCGCCATGGGCACACCATAATCACCTTTCGACAGCAATTTGGTGCCTTTCACGAGGTCTTCAAACAGACCAGACACCCGCTGTGCCATCCAAACGCTGAACAACGCAAAGAGCAGCACACCCGCCACGGTGATGACGGCCAGAAGAATTTGCAGTTGCCTGAATGGCGCCACCACCTTGTCCACCGAGCGCAGCAACAACACCTGGGTTTGTCCTCCAATGCTGGGCAAGGTCGTCGCCCTGACCAGCAGCGTGCCCTTTTCCGTGACGACCTCCTTGGGGGGCGTTGCCTGTTGGCTCAACTCAGCCAAGCTTTGCGCTGGCAAGGTGCTCACGGGCACGCTGACGCGCCCATCCTGCCCCGTCACCCGCAAGGCCACATCGACCGCCAGCAACTTGTTCATCTCGTTGGCCAGGTGCTGGTCAATGGGAAAGCCCATCAGCACCCATCCCATGACCGTAGGGGCTTTGATGGGCACCATCACAAATTGGTAAGCCGTGCTCCCAATGACGGCCAACGTTTTCCCTTTGTTGGGCCCTGACAGCTGTGGCAGCAACTGTTGCAACGTTCCGAGCATGTCCGTTGCACCAGCCGCTGGGGTTGCGCCCGGGGACATGCTGATCACACGTGTTTGAAATTGGGTGTCCAGCAGGGCCGTGACGGTGGCACCGATGCGGCCGCCGTGGTTTTCGAGCACAGATTGGATGGTCTCTTGGTCATCAGAATTGACCGCAGACCGGAAGCCGTAATCCGCAGCCAACAAGGCCGAGCCTTGACGCAGTCGCTCAGCGTTTTGATCCAACAAACGTTGCCACACGTTTTCATCGGTATCGAGGGTGTGAGCGATCTGGGCTCGTGCGTTGTCGTTGATGCTGTCTCGCACCACGGTGAAGGCAATGACCTGCAACAGCAGCAGCAGCGCCAGCGAGAAACTCACCAGCCTGACGATCAAGCCCCGACCGTTGATCTTGAACCTCATGGCACCAAGCCCGTCATGCGTACCGTGCTGTTCAACGTCCCCGTTGCTGGGACCACCACGGTTTGGGCCATAGCGGCAGCACCGACCGGCAGATTGGCATGCCAAACACGCAAGGTGTAGCTGCCCGCAGGCACGTTGTCGATGCGGGTACTTCCGTTGCCAATGGTCTGACCAAGATAGGGGCTTTCTGTCACCACGATCCAGCCCGCCATGTCGTCATGGATATTGCAACCCAACACCACGATGCCAGGTTTGTCGAACAACACTGGCGTTGCAGGTGTGCCGATGTAGAGCTTGAGCTCAAATTTTTTGGCAGGCGAAAACGAGTACACGTGGTGGCGTACCGTGTCACGGTTAGGGAACCTCACTTCCGTGCCCACGGTGATGGCCAGAACGCGTGGCGTGAACTGCTTTTGAGCCTGGCCCATGTCGAGCGCGGCCATTGGCTTTACCATTCGTTTGGCGTCTGCGGAGTCGAGAAACACCACGGCATCCGCCAGGGGTTTGTCTGCACCATCCCGCACATCGACCTGCACACTGCCAGCCACCGCAGAAGCCAAGGCGCTGCAACCCCAAGCCAACAGGCATGTCAACCTGGTCAGGCGTTGGACATCAACGGTCCGGTGGATCATGGTTCGATGGCCATGCCTACCAAGGCACTGCCGTCACCCACCACCCCCAACGGTGTGGCTTTACCGGTGTTGAGGTCCAGCAGGTGCAGGGTGCTTCGGGTGTTTGCAGCAGTACGAACCACCGCCAGCGCCGTGTTGGATACATCCGAAATGTCGAACGATGCGCCCAGCAACGGGCCCGTGCCCAGTGGCCCCACCGTGCGCAATTGCCCTGTGTTGGGGGAAACCACAGGCGTGACGCCCTCTTTGGACCCTTGCATCACCAGCGTTCCTGCCGCAGCGTCGATGGCGTAATTGGTCGTGATCTTGTCGTCTTTCTTGTTGTAGGTGTAGGCGGCTGCCATCAAAACCGGCGTTTGACCTGCTTGGGCGTCATGGGCCGCATAGTGAAGTGCACCATCGGGCTGCACGCCGTCTGCGGTCGGGTTGCCGTCTACCACGGCCCCCGTGTCAGGGTGCAAGCGAAGGTTCAATCCTGCATCGCTGACCACCCGAATGCGGTCCACCGTAGGGTTGAAATCCATGCCAAACTGACGCCCCTTCAAGGGCAACGAGGCCGGGGTGGCGCTGACTGCAGTCAGCACCGCACGGCCCGTGTCCACGGTATAGAGCTTGCCCGTGTTCGAAAGCGCAAACAACACACCGCGCGAGATGCGGAAATCCATGCCCACTAAGGTCTCCCCTGGGCCCAATCCTGAGAGTGCTTGGCGGGTCAAAACCTTGTGGGGCTGCCCAGCATTGAATTTGATCAGCACCATGTTTTCGGTCACCGCAAACACAGTCTCGGGCCTGGGCGTGCTTGCATCCTGACCCAGGGAGGCACAACCAACCAGTCCAATACCCAGAGTCCACGCCCACAGTATGGACGCGCATCGGTTAAAGTTGATGCGGAGTTTATTCACAATCACCTCAAATCGTTACACCATTGCATCGTTATAGCTGATGTGTGGCGACACGGGGTGGTTTGGACAACATGGGCGTACAGCGAGTGGGGGCAAGAAGTTTGCAATTGCTTGGCGGTAGGCGAGATTTTTTCGATCGTTCGATTTCCACTATTTGGGCTTCAGCGCCATGGCCACATTGAATCCAGCAAACATTGCACCCTCTGCCAAACCTGCTTTGGCGGCGTCCGATGCCGGCGCACCGGCGGCTGCGGCTGAGGTGTTGAAAGGCATCGTCATCCCCTCGTGTCCTGCTGTGCTGATGGACCTGCGTGCCGAGATCGCGTCAGACGACCCCGATACCCGCAAAATTTCGCGCCTGGTCAGTGCCGATGTGGCGCTGAGCGTGGCC
>CAZHDP010000317.1:0-4374 GCA_964531605.1 uncultured Burkholderiaceae bacterium
AGCTGATGGCACGGGCCGTGCCCGAACCATTCAAGTGGAAGTGCGCAAGAAGCGTACCTTCATCAAGCGTGACGAGAACGATGCCGGTGAAGGTGCCGACCAAAGCGAACAAGAGTCTGCTGCGATGGCCAACGACGATGCTGAATTGGCGCGTCGCGAGGAAGAAGCGCGTCGTCAGGCTGAGTTGATCCGTCGCCAAGAAGAAGAGTTGGCCGAAAAGCGCCGCTTGCGCGAAGAGCAAGAAGAACGCGAACGCATTGCTGCGGAAAAGGCCGAACAACTGCGTCTGGCTGAAGTGGCCAAGCAGGCCGAAGCGGAAGCTGCGCGTCAAGCGGCTCTGGCTGCTGCTGCACCTGCGGTGGCGGCGCCCCCCCCTGCGCCCAACCGCCCGGCTGGTGCTGCGGTGAACGGCACGGCTGTCTTGCCTGTGCGCGCACCCACTGCCAGCGCCAAAGAACTGGCAGCTCAAAAAGCCCAGGCTGAAGCTGAGGCTGCCGCCCCTGCTGCAAAAGCCGCTCAGGAAGCACAAGACGCCGCCAAGGCCGCTGATGAAGCGCGCCTGGCTGCTGTGGCTGCCAAAGCTGCTGAAGGCAAAGCGCGTGCCGATGAAGAAGCCGCGCGCGCCAAAGACCTCCACGACCGTCGTGCGAAAGCGCTGGCGGAGGCTGAAGCCATCCGCGCCATGATGAACGCGCCCAAGCGCGTCTTGGTGGCCAAGAAGCCTGAAGAGCCCAAGCCGGTGGCCAAGCCTGATCCTAAAGCGATCAAGGGCACCTTGCACAAGCCTGCGGCAGGTTCCACTGTGGCGCGCACGGGCCCAGGTTCGTCCCCCGCCAAGCCAGGGGATGCCAACAAGGAAGTCAAATCTGCCAAGCTGTCGTCCAGCTGGGCAGGAGACCCTGCGAAGAAGAAAGAAATCAAAACCCGCGGCGATTCCTCGGGTGGTGTGGGTCGCAACAGCAACTGGCGTGGTGGTCCACGTGGTGGCCGTCGTGGCAGCAACGACCGTGACCAGCGCGATGACCACGCCTCGCAGCAGGTGGTTGAAGCACGTGTCATCGAAGTGCACGTGCCCGAAACCATCACTGTGGCTGAGTTGGCCCACAAGATGGCCGTCAAGGCATCCGAGGTCATCAAGCAGTTGATGAAGCTGGGCCAGATGGTCACCATCAACCAACCGCTCGACCAAGATACCGCGATGATCGTGGTGGAAGAGTTGGGTCACAAGGCTGTGGTGGCTGCACTGGACGATCCTGAAGCGTTCACCGACGATGAAGTGTCGTTGCAATCCGCTGAGTCCTTGCCGCGCGCCCCTGTGGTGACGGTGATGGGCCACGTTGACCACGGTAAAACCTCTTTGCTCGACTACATTCGCCGCGCCAAAGTGGCTGCAGGCGAGGCCGGTGGCATCACCCAGCACATTGGTGCCTACCACGTGGAAACACCACGCGGCATGGTGTCTTTCCTGGATACCCCTGGT
This sequence comes from uncultured Burkholderiaceae bacterium, assembly GCA_964531605.1. GTDB lineage: Bacteria > Pseudomonadota > Gammaproteobacteria > Burkholderiales > Burkholderiaceae_C > Defluviibacillus. Next base: position 1,481 of record CAZHDP010000317.1, read on the forward strand.
CACGAAGCGTTCACCGCCATGCGTGCCCGCGGTGCGAAAGCCACTGACATCGTCATTTTGGTGGTCGCAGCGGACGACGGCGTGATGCCGCAAACCCGTGAAGCCATCAAGCACGCGAAAGCGGCGGGTGTACCGATCGTGGTGGCCATCAACAAGATCGACAAGCCCGATGCCAATATGGAGCGCGTGAAGAACGAGCTCGTGGTGGAAGAGGTGGTGCCTGAAGAGTTCGGTGGTGATTCACCCTTCGTGCCCGTGTCGGCCAAGACCGGTCAAGGCATTGATGACCTGCTGGAGCAAGTGCTCTTGCAAGCTGAAGTGCTGGAGTTGCGTGCGCCTGTCGAAGCGATGGCCAAGGGTCTGGTGATCGAAGCGCAGTTGGACAAGGGCCGTGGCCCTGTGGCCACCGTGTTGGTCCAGTCCGGCACGTTGAAAACCGGTGACATTGTGCTGGCAGGCCAAACCTACGGCCGTGTTCGAGCCATGTTGGATGAGAACGGCAAGCCGATCAAGACCGCAGGTCCATCGATTCCTGTTGAAATTCAAGGTTTGACCGAGGTGCCTCAAGCGGGTGATGAATTCATGGTGCTGTCGGACGAGCGCCGCGCCCGGGAAATCGCAACCTACCGTGCAGGCAAATTCCGCAACACCAAACTGGCCAAGCAACAAGCCGCCAAGTTGGAGAACATGTTCACTGATATCTCGGCTGGCGAAGTCAAGATGTTGCCGATCATCGTCAAAGCCGACGTGCAAGGTTCGCAAGAAGCGTTGGCCCAGTCGCTGCTCAAGCTCTCCACCGACGAAGTCAAGGTGCAGATGGTGTACACCGCTGTGGGTGGCATCAGCGAGTCTGACGTCAACTTGGCGATCGCTTCCAAGGCGGTCATCATTGGCTTCAACACCCGTGCCGATGCAGGCGCGCGTAAGCTGGCCGAGAGCAATGGTGTCGACATCCGTTACTACAGCATCATTTACGATGCTGTGGACGAATTGAAGGTCGCCATGTCTGGCATGTTGGCACCCGACAAGCGCGAAGAGATCATCGGCATGGCCGAAATCCGCACGGTGTTCGTGGCCTCGAAGATCGGTACGGTGGCAGGTTGTATGGTCACCAATGGTTCCGTCAACCGCAACGCGCACTTCCGCCTGTTGCGCGACAACGTGGTCATCTACACCGGCGAGTTGGATTCGCTCAAGCGCATGAAAGACGATGTGCGTGAAGTCAAAGAAGGTTTTGAGTGCGGTATCAAACTCAAGAACTACAACGACATTCAAGAGGGTGATCAACTCGAGTTCTTTGAGATCAAAGAGATCGCTCGCACGTTGTAAGTCATTGAATCCACACCATGGCAGGCAAAAAGAAATCGCCCACACCCAACCGCGGCCTGAAGGTCGCGGATCAGATCCAACGTGATCTGACGGAGTTGATCGCGCGTGAGTTGAAAGACCCCCGCGTGGGCATGGTCACGATTCAGGCTGTCGAGGTAACGCCTGACTACGCCCATGCCAAGGTGTTCTTCAGCCTGTTGGTGGGAGACCCCGAGGAAACCACCGCTGCATTGAACCAGGCTGCTGGTTTCTTGCGCAATGGCTTGTTCAAACGCTTGCACATCCACACCGTGCCTACGTTGCATTTCCAGTTTGACCGTACCACCGAGCGTGCGGCCGACATGAATGCGCTGATCGCGCAGGCCGTCGCCTCTCGTTCTAAAGAAGAGTAACCCCATGAACGCGCCACGCACCAGGGTGCAGCGGCGCCCCGTGCATGGGGTGTTGTTGTTGGATAAACCACTAGGCTTGAGCAGCAACGATGCGCTGCAAAAAGCCAAGTGGTTGCTGCGTGCTGAAAAAGCGGGGCACACCGGCACACTGGATCCACTGGCCACAGGGGTTCTTCCGCTGTGTTTCGGGGCCGCCACCAAATTCAGCCAATTGCAGTTGGATGCTGACAAGCGTTACGAGGCTGTCGCCCGTCTGGGCATCAAAACCAGCACGGCGGATGCCGAGGGCGAGGTGATTGAAACCCGTCCGGTGACTGACATCACACAAGCCATGCTGGACGCCGTGGCGAAACAGTTCACCGGTCCCATCCGCCAAGTGCCACCGATGCACAGCGCATTGAAAAAAGACGGTCGGGCGCTGTATGACTACGCCCGCGCAGGCATCACCGTTGAACGCGAAGCGCGTGACGTCGAGATTTTGGCGCTGAAGATCACGCTGTTGCCAGACCTCGCAGCTGGTGTAGCCGTCAGTATCGACGTGACGTGTTCGAAAGGCACGTACATCAGAACCTTGGGCGAAGACATTGGTGAAGCCTTGGGTTGTGGTGCGCATTTGACCGCGCTGAGGCGCACTGGTACGGGTGGTTTTGACTTGACCCGTTGCGTCACCCTGGCTGAATTGGAGTCCATGGGGGACGATGAACGACTGACCCGTTTGTTGCCCGTTGACGCCCTCTTGCCCGATCACACGCGTGTCACATTGGACAGCGACAATGCAGGTCGCTTCCTCAGTGGTGTGCGTCGACGGGGTGACTGGCCAGACAACGATCAAGTGGCGGTGTACGGCGACAGCCCAGCGAGCTTGCTGGGCACCGCCCATGTCCGAGCCGGGGAGCTGATTCCGGGGCGTTTGCTGAGCCCTGTGGAGATCGCACAAATCCTCACCCCACCCGTTCCCCGTATTCCTCCGAACAGCGAAGCATTGAATTTAGAAAAGGTAGCTATCCATGAGTAAGCAAATTCGCAATATCGCCATCATCGCCCACGTTGACCATGGTAAGACCACCATGGTTGACCAGTTGTTGCGCCAGTCTGGCACGTTCGCTGACCACGAAAAAGTCGTCGACACCGTGATGGACAACAACGCGATTGAAAAAGAGCGTGGCATCACCA
>CAZHDP010000318.1:0-4364 GCA_964531605.1 uncultured Burkholderiaceae bacterium
GAGTGCAATCGCCAGCACATAAAACAGCCGACCCACAAATTCAAAAGCAGCCCGCAGCAGCATGACCCGGGTGAGGGCTTGTGCCGAAAAAAGGGTCGCGCCACTGCGCTTGGCGAGCAGGGCAAACAGCGCTGCTCCCCCTGCGCCAAACAGCACCAACACCTGCCCAATGGGCATTTGCTTCGTGGCTTGTTTGATGAACGCATCTTCGACGGCGAAGGCGGCCATGGCCGTCACCATCCAGGCAATTCCCACCAGGTTGGTCGCTGCGGCAGCAGGGCGGTGCAGCGTGCTCATGCCAACTCTGAAATTTCAATCAAATTCAGGTCAGGATCACGCACGTACACCGAGCGGATTTTTTGGGTCGCACCCGTGCGCATCACTGGCCCTTCCACGATGGGCCATTGCGCAGCGCCAAGCTTGGCGATGACGTCATCCAGCGGTACGCTGGCAATGAAGCACAGGTCCAGCGCGCCTGGCACAGGCAGGTGCGCTTTGGGCTCAAACTCTTTGCCTCGGATGTGCAGGTTGATTTTTTGGTTACCAAACTTGAACGCTTTGCGCTCCACGGGCGGCGTGCCACCCACAAAGCTTTCCAGGGTCATGCCCATCACGCGGGTGTAGAAGTCGACGCACGCCGCTTCATTGAATGTGGTCAGTACCAAGTGGTCCAGGTGATCGATCATGGTCGTCATGCGCCCCGCAGTTCAGCCACGTAGGCGGGGGCTGGGTGCAAGTCGGTGCTGCGGCCTGCCTTGGCTACCTGCCCCGGCACATCGTGTCCCACGATCTCGGGCATCTGGCGGGCCACGTCCAGCAGACGTGTCAGGTCCATGCCGGTGTCGTAGCCCATCGCGTCCAGCATGTGAACGGCGTCTTCGCTGCTGATGTTCCCGCTGGCTCCGGGTGCATAGGGGCAGCCACCGAGGCCGCCCAGCGAGCCGTCAAAACGGTCGATGCCGCTTTGCACCGCGGCCAGCACATTGGCCAAACCCATCCCCCGCGTGTTGTGGAAGTGCAGGGTCAGTTGTGGCGCGTTGGCGGTGTGGGCAAAGCGTTGCTGCAGGGCCGCGACCACCGCTTGCACTTGTGCGGGGTGTGCCATGCCCGTGGTGTCGCAAATCGTCAGCCCCCGCACGCCCAGCGCCACAAAGCGCTCTGAAAACGACAGCAGGGTGGCCAGTGACACATCGCCCTCCATCGGGCAGCCAAAGCTGCAAGACAGGGACACGTTGATCGGTGTGCGTCCATCAACCAGTCGGATCACTTCCGTCAATGCCGCAAAGCTTTTGTCGCGCGACATGCGCAAGTTAGCCAAGTTGTGTGTTTCGGACACCGACATCACCAGGTTCATTTCATCTGCCCGTGATTCCAGCGCCCGCTCAGCACCACGCACATTCGGCACCAGCACGGTGTACTCCACGCCGGGTACCCGCTGGATGCGCCCCATCACCTCTTCAGCATCGCGCAGCATCGGTATGGCCTTGGGGCTGGTGAACGAGGTCACCTCGATCTTGGCGTAGCCGCACTGGCTCAACGCGTCGATCAGCGCGATCTTGCTGTCGGTGGGGACAAACTCTGGTTCGATCTGAAAACCGTCGCGGGTCGCGACCTCGTTGAAGTGAATGCGTTTGCTCATGCGACGATCCCTTGTGCTTTGAGGGTTTCAATTTGTGCTGCGCTCAGGCCCATGCCTGTCAACACGGCGTCACTGTCTTGCCCAATGCCCGGGGCATTACGGCGGTGCGAACCTGGCGTGCGCGAGAGTTTGGGCACGATGCCCGGCACCATCAGTTGGCTGCCGTCCGCCATCTGCACGTGTTGCAGCATGTCGCGCGCCGCATAGTGGGGGTCGGCGGCAATGTCGGCCACGGTGTAGATGCGCCCTGCAGGTACGCTGGCTTTGTCCAATGCATCGAGCACCTCGGTCACGGTGTGGCGGGCTGTCCACTCGCCGATGGTGGCGTCGATTTCTGCGACGCGGGCCACGCGGCCGCTGTTATCCGCCAAAGCAGGGTCTCGTCCCAGGTCATCGCGCTCGATCACGCTCATCAGGCGTTTGAAGATGCTGTCGCCGTTGCCTGCGATCAGGGCGTAGCCGCCGTCTTTGCACAAGTAGGCGTTGCTCGGGGCGATGCCGGGGAGCGCGCTGCCAGCCGGGCCGCGCACGGTACCGAACGCGCTGTACTCGGGCAACAAGCTTTCCATACAGTTGAACATGGCCTCGTACAAGGCTACGTCGATCACCTGCCCTTGGCCCGAGCGGTGGCGCTCTTGCAGGGCCATCAAAATGCCGATCACGCCATGCAGCGCGGCGAGCGTGTCACCCAGGCTGATGCCCACGCGCACGGGCACGCGCCCAGGCTCGGCGGTCAGGTGGCGTATGCCGCCCATGGCCTCACCCACCACGCCAAAGCCGGGGCGGTCACGGTAAGGGCCGGTCTGGCCGTAGCCACTCACGCGCAACATAATGAGCCGGGGGTTGATGGCCAACAGCGCGTCCGGGCCTAATCCCCAGCCTTCCATCGCCCCGGGGCGGAAGTTTTCGATCAGCACATCGCTCTCGGCGGCCAACTGCCGCACGATGTCTTGCGCCTCTTTGCGCTTGAGGTCCAAGGCCAAGGACTGCTTGTTGCGCGACTGCACTTGCCACCACACCGAGGTGCCGTCTTTCAACAAGCGCCACTTTCGCAGCGGGTCACCCAGGCCAGGCGGCTCGATCTTGATGACGTCGGCGCCAAAATCACCCAAGGTTTTGGCTGCAAAAGGGCCAGCGATCAATTGGCCCAGTTCGATGACTTTGAGACCTGCCAGCGGGCCAGTGGACGGGGCAAAGTTGTGAGGGGAAGTGGCTTGGGTATTCATGGTGCCCAGAGTGTGCCTTGTCCGGCGACTCGGGACTATTGTTGCTTGCGACGCCCAGCCTTCGCATTTGGCGAAGGCTGGGTTAAAAAGTGCACCAGTGCCACTGCCGCGTCGTCCAAGGTCACATGGCCGGTCAGCAATCGCCGCTGAGCCCAGGCGTCGCTCAAAGGCCGCCAAGTGAGCGGCAACGTGCGGACCATGGGCAGCACGGCATCACGTGGCAGCAACGCCACCCCCAAGCCTGAAGCAACCAGGTGGCATACCGCATCAAAGCTGCGCACCTGCATGCGCAGCCGCAGGGGTTTGCCAGAGGTGATCGCGGCTTGCTGTTGTGTTTGCAGCATGGCCGCACCGGTGGTGAGGCTGATCCAATCCTGGTCCAGGCAGTCGTGAAACGTCAACATGGGGGGGGATGAGCGTGGCCCCTTGGACGCCAGCGCATGGCCAGTGGGCATGACCACCACCAGCTCATCGGTGCGAAACAAAGCGGTGTGGATGCCTTGAACATCCGGCCCCGCCACGAACACGCCCACATCGGCACGCCCCTCTCGCAACGCATTGACGACCGACTCGGACGATTGCTCGTCCAAATCCACGCGGACATGCGGGTTTTCTTGCGCGTGTCGTGCCAGCAGCGGGGGCAAAAATTGGTTGATGGCTGCGGTGCTGGCGCACAGGCGCACATGCCGCGCGACGCCCATGCGTTGGTCTGTCAGTTCCTGGCCTAACTGGTCCATCGTCTGCAACAAGGCCAGCCCGTGCTTCACAAAGATCCTGCCTGCGGGGGTGACGCTCAGGCCTCGGGCGTGCCGGTCAAACAGCGCTTCACCCAGCGCTGCCTCCAGTTCTTTGAGTCGACGACTGGCTGCCGCCAAAGCAAGGTGCCCTTCTCTGGCCGCCGCGCTCAGGCTGCCGGATTGAGCGCAAGTCACCGCCAAGCGGATCGTGACCAAATCGAATCGGGCAAGGTTGACGTGCATGCACAGAGTTTAGTGGGCAAGAGGTGTGCGGCGCATTGTCCGAGCAGCGCAGTGCGGCAGCCGCAGGCATTCCTGCAGGCCAGTGGTTTGTTTGGATAATCGTTGGCATGCTGTCCATCCTGTGTGATCCACTGAGGTCTCGACGTGCCCTGCTGACCCAAGCTCTGGCGCTCGCTTGTGTTGCCCCCGTTGTGCGGGCGGCCGAGCGCCCCTTGGTGTTTGGCGTGTTGAACCAACAAAGCGTGTCGCGCACAGCCCAGCGGTGGAACCCGGTGCTGCGCCACCTGAGCGAGAAACTCGGGCGAGAGGTGCATTTGCGCATGGGCGCCACGGTGATTGAGACCAACGCCATGATGGGGCGAGGTGAGTTTGACTTTGCGTTCACCAACCACAATTTCCGTGCGGAGTACGACGGCCAATACAAAGTGATTGCCCGCTTGTCGGGCAAGCCCATTTTTGGCGTGGTGGCCGTGCCTGCGAGCAGCGACATCCGATCGCTCCAAGAGTTGGCAGGACTGC
>CAZHDP010000319.1:0-4351 GCA_964531605.1 uncultured Burkholderiaceae bacterium
TACGCCGTGCAGGCTTTGGTCGAAAACATGACGACGGCACCTTTGTTTGGATGGAAGATTGCTGCGACGAGCAAGGCGGGCCAAGCCCACGTGGGTGTGGCTGGGCCGATGGCGGGTCGTTTGCTCAAAGAGCGCGTCATTGAACCCCACCAGCCTGTGCGCTTGCACAACAATTTGATGTCTGTCGCAGAGCCCGAGTTTGCCTTCGTCATGGGCAACGATCTGCCGCCCACCGGGCAAACCTACCGTGTGGAAGAGGTCATGGGTGCTGTGCAGGGCTTGCACTTGGCCATTGAAATCCCTGATTCACGGTTTCAGCGGTTCGAATCAGCGGGTGAAGCCCAGCTCATCGCGGACAACGCGTGCGCGCATGAGTTCGTGCTGGGTCCTGCGGTTCAAACAGATTGGCGCAGTGTGGACCTTGCTCAGCATGTTGTGAAAGCCGATGTTCAAGGGCTGACGCGCGCTTACCAACGGGACGGGATTGGCTCCAATGTGCTGGGCGATCCCCGTGTGGCGCTGACCTGGCTTGCCAACGAGTTGTCCTCGCTGGGCATCACGTTGCGCGCTGGGCAAGTTATCACTACCGGCACGTGCATGGTGCCCTTGGAGGTGCTGCCCGGTGATCAAGTGCATGTGGACTACGGCGCATTTGGTGCCATGGCTGTCCATTTTGTCTGAACCCCTCACGGCGTCAGGTGTGCGCACGTTGGTGCTGGTCTTGGGTGACCAGTTGGACCTGGACGCGGCTGCATTCGATGGTTTTGACGCCGATCACGACTTGGTCTGGATGGCCGAAGTTGCTGAGGAGTCCGCCCATGTGTGGTCAAGCAAGCAACGCACGGTCTTGTTTTTGTCTGCCATGCGCCATTTCGCGCTGGCCTTGCAGGCCGCAAACCGACCGCTGCATTACACGCAGCTGGACGATGCGCACAATGCTGGCAGCTTGGGTGCGCAGCTGAGCGCCGACTTGCAGCGTCTGAGGCCAGCCCAGCTGGTGATGACGGCCCCAGGAGACTGGCGGGTGCTGCAGGCTATCAAAGCGGTTGCCGCTGAGCACGGCTTGCCATTGGACTTGCGCATTGATCGGCATTTTTTCAGCACTGTGCGTGAATTTGCTGCACATGCCAAAGGCCGCAAATCGTTGCGCATGGAGTATTTTTACCGGGAGGAACGCCAGCGTCACGGCATCTTGATGGGCGAGGGGGCCTTGGCTGGTCAACCCTTGGGTGGCCAATGGAACTTTGACAGTGACAACCGCGAGGCGTTCCCCGCTCAAGGTCCTGGCTTTTTACCCCCGCGTACCGTCTTTGCGCCGGATGAGATCACCCAAGAGGTGATGGCGCTTGTCCGCCATCGGTTTGCTGCGCATCCGGGTCAGTTGGACAGCTTCGTATGGCCAGTCTCGCGCGCCCAGGCACTGCAATCGCTGCAGGCTTTCATTGAGGACCGACTGCCCTTGTTTGGTCGTTACCAAGATGCCATGTGGCCTGGTGAGCCGTGGCTCTATCACTCGCACATTTCGGCGGCCCTCAACCTCAAGTTGCTGAACCCTCGCGAGGTGGTTACTGCCGCTGAGCGTGCCTACCACGCAGGCCTGGCACCGATCGAAAGTGTGGAGGGTTTCATCCGTCAGATACTGGGCTGGCGCGAGTACGTTCGTGGCATTTATTGGACTCAAATGCCTGGCTATGCAGAACTCAATGCACTTGAGGCCCACCACGATCTGCCGGCCTGGTTCTGGACTGGCGAGACAGACATGGCCTGCTTACGTGATGCCTTGTCACACACCTTGACCCACGGTTACGCTAACCACATCCAACGCCTGATGGTGACAGGTCTGTTTGCCTTGTTGTGGGGCGTGCAACCCCAACAGGTCCATGCTTGGTACTTGGCTGTGTACGTGGACGCGGTTGAGTGGGTTGAATTGCCGAACACCCTGGGCATGAGCCAATATGCTGATGGCGGCATGATGGGCAGCAAACCCTATGTGGCCACTGGCAAGTACATCCAACGCATGAGCCCGCACTGCAAGGGCTGCCGTTACGACCCGGTGCAACGTACCGGGGACAGCGCGTGTCCCTACACCACGCTCTATTGGGATTTTCTGATGCGGCATGATGTGGCCTTTGCCAAGCACCCTCGCATGGCGTTGCAAGTCAAAAATGTGGCCAAGTTGAGCGATGCCGAAAAGCAGGCAGTGCGCGAGCGGGTGTCAGCACTGCGGCGTGCTGATTGAGACCGTGCGTGCGTTCACGGGTTTGTCTGTCCTCGCTGCGGCTGCGCTGACGATGCCTAGCGCGCCAGCTGTACGCTATCTCAGCCAGCCCCTGCGCCAAAGCGTCTCATCCTGGAGCTGTCGCCAGTGGATGCGTGTCACCTGTTTAGAAAATACCGCTTCCATGTCAATCCATTCAACCTTCTCATCAGGTGGTTCAGGCTTGATCACCTGAGATACCAAGAAATGCTTGTTCTTGGATACTGGTTGCACCGATGTCCATTTGGTCAGGAGCAACTTTTTGGGATGCAGTGGTGTCATGTGGCGAAGTCCTTGTGCATCAAAACGCGTGCGCTTGCAGCTGCTCAAGGGTCACCCGCTCCAAGGCCTTGATGTGCGTCGCATCCAAATGCACAGGGGGAGCAACGCCAGCAGACAAGGCCTCCTTCCATCGCAAAACGCACAGGCACCAACGGTCACCTGGTTTGAGGCCTGCAAAACGATACGCAGGCCTGGGGGCGATCAGATCGTTACCTTGAGCCAACGAATACGCCAAAAACTCAGCGGTGACCTTGGCGCAAACCACATGGGTGCCGTGGTCGTGTTGATCCGTGTTGCAACAGCCATCCCGGAAGTAGCCCGTCAATGGGGAGAAAGAGCAGGCAGCCAGCGGGCCACCCAGTACGTTTCGTGCAGTCATGTGTTCAGTGGACACTCGTTTCTCCAAAGATTTCAGCACCAGATCCTGGCTATTCAAATATCTGCTGGTCCGTGGGGGCAGGCCGATCTGGCCAGCGATGCAGATCTCACTTCAACTGATACTGGCCTTTACCGTCAGTCTTCACCAGTTTTGCTTTCAACAGGCGGCTCATTGCAGCGCCAGACGAACCATTGGGAATGCCTGCTCCCGCTGCAATGCTTTGCAGCGTCAGCCGTGTCCAGCTGCCAGGCTTCATTTGTCCACTCAGGAAGTCGAAGACCTTTTGGTCGTTCTTGCTCAGTTTAAAAGAGACCTTCGCGCCTGTGGTCTTTGCTGCCTTTGGCTTCTTGCGGGTCATTCTTGTCGGCTTGGCCACGACATCCTGAACCTGTTGCTCAGACACGTGTGGAACATTGACAGCGTTGACCGTCTGATGGCCCAAGGCGGGCAGCACCTGAACTTCTGGCAGCAGCATCTTTTCTGCGCTGAAGTAGATAGCGCGAAACTGCCGTTCGGCGACTTCCACCTCGCGCGCCAATTCGGTCAGCGCCTTGTAGTCTTCCAGAAGTTTGCTGTTGTCTGGATTGGTCGGGTTGTGTTTGATCGCACCCATGACACGCTGAGCATGCTCAGTGACCGCATCGACAAGTGCTTGGCGGGAGAAGTCAATGGCTTCGCCTGCTTTTTGAATCGCGGACAGTGTGTGGGGTGTGATGCTCATGCCCAAAGTTTACTCAGAACTGCAAAGATGTTCAGAGGGGGCCCAGAGGCGGTGGGTAACTCCCGGGTGTACTGAAATCCGCGACGACTTACACAGGGCGACAGGGCGGTGATGGCCTATCCGGCCGAATCCGATGACAGCTTCGTTTCTCTAAAGCATAAAAGGTGATCTCGGCCTCAAGAATCTGTTCTTGTCACTCAGAGGATGAAACTTCCGCGCGTGAAGCCTCAAGTGGCAATGACCACTTCCGCTTCAATCTCCACCGGGATGTTGAAGGGCAGTTCTGCCATGCCCACGGCGCTGCGGCTGTGGGCACCGATCTCAGGTCCAAACACTTCCAGGATCAAGTCCGAGAAACCGTTGATGACGCTGGGCTGTTGCATGAACTCGGGGGCGGAGTTGACCATGCCAAAGACACGGGCCCAGGCGGTGATGCGGTCGAGGTCGCCGAGCGCACGCTGCAGACTGCCAAGGATAGACAGCGCTGTGAGGCGGGCAGCGGCGTAGCCTTGCTCGACCGTGACTTCTTTGCCCAGCTTGCCTAAGGGGCGGGCGAAGGAGCCTGCGGGATTCTGGGGGCCATGGCCAGAGATGTAGGCGCGGTTACCGGCAATACGAACGGCTTCAAACGGCAGAACCACACCGGGTGGGGCTTGCAGGGGAGGGGGCAAGACCAGGCCTAGGGTTTGGAGGTGGGTGGCGATGTTGGGCA
>CAZHDP010000320.1:0-4347 GCA_964531605.1 uncultured Burkholderiaceae bacterium
CCAGCGGCCCAACCACCCAGGCCCGGGGCCACCACAAAGAGGTGGATGCGGCCGACTGCATCACGCCAGCCCACGGGGTTGCCCAGTCGGCGAATGCCAAAGCCCAACGCGGCGCCCATCACGTCTTTGTTGACCACGAAGCGAGCGGCTTGCCATTGTTGACTGGCCCGGCTGAACCAGGCGTAAGCGATTTGCACATCTGGCGCGCTCTCGCGCTGACCCGCAAACCAAAACGCCAACATTGCTGCCGGGGAATCGGCCGACATCGCCACCAAACTGCTGGCATGGGCCGCAGGGGTGTTGGCGGGCATCGGCACATGGCCCTGCGCCATGACCGTGAGGCGCGTGGACTCAGCCTTGACGGCAAGCGAGGGGGCTGGCCACACGGATTCCACGACCGGGGCAGCTTCGCGTGGCGCACTTTGCCAGGCAACAGCACCCACCGCTGCCGCCACGAACAGCAGCCAGGTGAGAGGGCGACGCAGCAAAGAGGGTTTCAAGGGCATGGGGTGGCTGGTTGGGGCGACGGGTGGCGGGCTGGGCAATGCGGTCCGTCCGCATGGACGCAGTACACTCAAATTCGCCTTGGGCATTTTCGCCCAAAGCCTCCTCTTGACGGGGTTGTTTCTGCCTTTTGTTTGACTTAATCTGCTCTGACCGATGAATCCCACCACCGCTTTTGCCACGTCCGCGCCCGAACAGGCCGTGCCGCCTGTCTTGTCGGTGGTGATCCCGGTCTACAACGAGGAAGCGGGCCTGCTCGCGATGCACCAGCGCCTAGGCTCGGTGCTTGACCAACTGGGTTGCACGACCGAAGTGGTGTACATCGACGACGGCAGCCGTGACAACAGTGCTGCCCTGCTGCGCCAAATCGCCGCCCAGGACCCGCGTGTGCTGGTGCTGGGTTTGAGCCGTAATTTTGGCAAAGAAACGGCTGTGTCTGCAGGCATTGACTACGCTCACGGCGACGCGGTGGTGGTGTTGGACGCCGACTTGCAAGACCCCCCCGAATTGATCGGCGAGATGATGACCCACTGGCGTGCCGGTGCAGACTGTGTGCTGATGCGCCGTTCATCGCGCGAGGGCGAGACCTGGCTCAAAAAGAAAACCTCGTCGGTCTTTTACCGCTTGCTGCGCCGCATCGGGGACGTGGACATCCCGCATGACGTCGGTGATTTCCGCCTGATGAGCCGCCGTGCGGTGGACGCCCTGCGCCGCTGCAACGAACGCACCCGCTACATGAAGGGCCTGTTTGCCTGGGTCGGTTACCCCACGGTCACTTTGGAATACCAGCGTGACGCGCGCCACGCCGGCGAGTCGAAGTGGAATTACTGGCGGCTGTGGAACCTGGCACTGGAAGGCATCACCTCGTTCAGCACGGCGCCGCTCAAGATTGCCAGCTACGTCGGGGTGGTGGTCGCGCTCTCGGCGTTCTTTTACGCGCTTTGGGTGTTCATCAAAGCCATGCTGTACGGTGACCCGGTGCCCGGCTACCCATCGTTGATGGTGGTCGTGATGTTTTTGGGTGGCACGCAGCTGATGGCCTTGGGCATCATCGGTGAATACCTCGCCCGCGTGTTTGTTGAAGTTAAACAGCGCCCCTTGTACCTCGTGGCCGATGTGCACAGCCAAGGCAACATGCAGCCTGCCGTGGTGGCCAGCAGCACAACGCTGAACCCCGTCACGCCGATCAACCCGCCTGCCACCACGCCGTGAGCGGCCCGTCTCGATTCTCACGCTGGTGTTGGGGTCTGCTTGGTCTCGCACTGGTGCTGCGTGTGGCCACCCTGGGCCTGTATCCGCTGACGGACACCACCGAGGCGCGTTACGCCGAGATGGCGCGCAAGATGCTGGAGACGGGCAACTGGCTCACCCCCATGTTCGATGTGGGGGTGCCTTTTTGGGGCAAACCACCGTTGTCGTTTTGGCTGAGCGCTTGGCCGATGGCCGTCTTGGGCGTTGGTGAATTCACGGTGCGTCTGGGCCCTTTGATGGCGGCCATGGGGGTGCTGGGCCTGATGTGGTGTTGGCCTGTTCACCGGCCAAACGGCGAGGCAACCCTGCCTGCGTGCAACACTTTTGCCGTGGCGGCCAGCTTGGTGTTCATGTCCACGCCCTTGGGTTTCATTGCCAGCGCGGCAGTGATGACCGACATGGCCATGGTGGCGGGCACCACCCTGAGCATGGTGGCCTGGTGGCGCGTGATGGGGGCCACACCTGTGCATGTCGGTGTGGGTGTCTGGCCGTGGCTCTTTTTCATCGGACAGGCCGTGGGCCTGATGGCCAAGGGGCCCGTGGCCGTGGTGTTGTCGGGCGTGGCGCTGAGTGCCTGGTGGGGGGTGTCCGTGTGGCAACACGGCTGGCGTGCTGTCACTGTGGCCGTTTGGCAGCGCTTGCCTTGGCTGCGAGGGCTGGCCTTGGTGGTGGCCATGGTGTTGCCCTGGTACCTGTTGGCCGAACAAGCCACACCAGGCTTTTTACGGTATTTCATCGTGGGTGAACACTGGTACCGTTTCACACAAAGCGGTTGGAAAGGTGACCTCTATGGCGTAGCCCATGCGCAGCCCAAAGGCCGCATCTGGCTGTTTGCCTTGCTGTGCACCTTGCCATGGGCTTTCTTCGCCTTGTGGGCTGTGTTGAAACGTTCTGCCGCTGTCGCCCCTCGTTCAACGACACCGCTGGGCTGGGCTGGAGAGCCGACATACCTGCTGTGTTGGGCATTGGCCCCCTGTCTGTTTTTCACGATGTCGGGCAACATCTTGCCTGCATATGTGTTGCCGGGTTTGCCAGCGTTTGCTTTGTTGATGGCGCACGTGTTGACCCAGCGTGTGTGGCCAAGCTGGTGTGTGGTCTTGATGGGCGGCGTGGTGCCTCTGGCCTTTGCCGGTTTGATGTGGTTCGCGCCCCAGACCTTTGACACGTTCTCTGACAAGGCTTTGCTGAATGGCGCCAAGCCTGATCGCGTTGTTTACCTCTACAGCCGCCCAGATTCAGGTGTTTTTTACACCACAGGGCAGGCGCGACTGGTCACCTCCCCGGCTGCCATCGACGCCGCGTTGCGAGACCCTGCTGCCGAGCGGGTGTTGATCCCCCATGGCAAACTGCCCGAATGGCAAAGCGCGTTGGCGCGAATGGGTTGGGTGGAGCATGGGCGCAACACCTTGATGGTTGCCTTTCGTCGCGTCCGTGCTGCCCAGCCTTGAATGTTTGAATGGTCTACCGGAGCTGACCCATGAGTGACGACACCTTGATCCACCACCCCGATGCCAAGCCCGTGCTGGACTACCCTTGTGGCGAGCCGCCAACAGCGGGGACAGTGCGCGAAGTGGCCCCAGGCGTGCAGTGGATCCGCATGCCCTTGCCGTTCTCGTTGAACCACATCAACTTGTGGGCCGTGCGCGACGGCACGGGATGGGCTGCGTTTGACAGCGGTGCCCGAACCACCCAAGCCACCGATGCTTGGCGCAGCCTCTTTGGCGCGGCCGAGGGGGACAGCGGGGCACTGGCCGAGGGTGGCCTCACCCGCTTGTTCGTGACCCACATGCACCCCGATCACGTGGGCATGGCCGGGTGGTTGACCCGCAAGTTCAACTGCCGCCTGTGGATGACGAGGCTCGAATACCTGACCTGTCGCGTGCTGGTGGCCGACACCGGTCGAGAGGCGCCCGCAGACGGCATTGATTTTTACCGCCGTGCGGGATGGAACGAGGATGCGCTTGAACATTACCGCGCCCGTTTTGGTGGCTTTGGCAAGTTCACCCATCCCTTGCCCGACAGTTACCACCGCATCCAGGACGGTGAAGTTCTGCGCATCGGTGACCACGACTGGCGCGTGGTGGTGGGCCAGGGTCACTCGCCTGAACACGCTTGCTTCTATTGCCCGGCGCTGAAGGTGTTGATCTCAGGTGACCAGGTGTTGCCACGCATTTCGTCCAACGTGTCCTTGTTCCCTACCGAGCCTGATGCCGATCCCTTGGGTGACTGGTTGGACTCGTTGGACAAGCTCAAGCGCGAAATTCCCGATGACGTGCTGGTGCTGCCTTCGCACAACGAGCCTTTCCGGGGTTTGCACGCCCGACTGGACTACCTTTCACGCAGCCAGCGCCAGGCACTGAACCGCTTGCACGCCGCGTTGGTCACACCGAAACGTGCCACGGATGTGTTTGCCGAATTGTTCAGCCGCCACATCGGCAACGACCCCAGCCTCATGAGCATGGCCACAGGCGAGAGCTTGGCCCATTTGAACTACCTGGTGCACCGAGGGATGGCGGTAAAGGCGTTGGATGCTGAAGGGGTGGATTGGTACCGCGCGGCTTGAAAGCCTAAAGGCCTTTCGGTTGCAGTGAT
>CAZHDP010000321.1:0-4341 GCA_964531605.1 uncultured Burkholderiaceae bacterium
TCAGCATCGCATCTTGGGCAGGCTTGATGAGCAAGCCGGCTACCGCCAGCAGACTGAACGCCACCAGCGGTTGGTAACTGCCCTTCATTTGGTTCATGCGACGGCGCACCTCGTAAATGCGCTCGATGGGGTTCTCAATCCCGATAGGCAACACCAGGGGCGCCAGCCCAAAGCGATTGCCCAGTTTGTAGGCCTGGTCCAGGGGGCGCATGTTCACCGGCACCATCGCCCGGATCTCTTGTCCGGAGGGGTCATCGCCGTGTGACCTCAGGTACGCACCAATCGCACCCGCTACACAGCTGAGCAGCACATCATTGACAGACGCGTTCAGTGCCTTCCCCACGGCTTTGACTTCAGCCAACGGGATCGCAGGGCACCACGCTACCCGCTTGTTGCTGCCCGCTTTTCCCTTGAGTCGCGTCTTTGAATCGTCAGGCATCAAGGCCATCGCCGCCACATCACTGACCAACTGCAATCCGACTTTGGCCATGTCCAATGACCCTGCCATGCCCTCTTGTGGGTGGCTGAGCAGGTGCAAGGATTTGGCGGCACTGTCACCGGCTGCACCCAGGGCTTTCACGGTGAGTTGGGTGAATGGCTTGAGCACCGTTTCAGCCAACCAGTCCTCAGGGCCTTCCACCGGGCCTTTTCGTTTGCGCTCAGGCGGTGGTGCGCCACCATCGACCAGCGAGTTCATCACGGCAATCAAGGCAATCCCATCGGCGATGCAATGGTGAATGCGAGCGATCAAAGCCGAACCTGAGTGGCCATTGGCACCCGTGTAGTTCTCGATCAGGTGAAACTGCCACAACGGGCGTTGGCGGTCCAGTGGCGCCATGGCCAACGTCGCCACGCGGTCTTGCAAGGCGACTTGGTCATGCTGCGGACCCTTCCGCTTGTTTTTCTTGGGTAACGTCTCCGCCACCACGTGGTGCATCACATCAAAGTGGGCATCGTTGACCCAAGTCGCGCCAGCCGCGTCTTCAACCACCCGTTGTTTGAAGCGGTTGTACTTCAGCAAACGCTCTTGTACCCTTTGGACGAGTGCGGCGTGGTGAATGCCCGGCTGGAGCACCCACACGCCCATGATGACCATCAGGTTCGAGGGGCCGTCCATGCGCAACCACGCGGTGTCGACACGGCTCATGCGCTCGCCTGACAAGCCCAGCGTGCCTCGCACCGTCCGTGTGACTTCTGCCTGCACGGCCAGTGCAGCTTTGCGAGATGACGCCTTGGCACGGTCCGTACGGCCTTGACGGACCGCGGGCGTTTCTGAGGCGGGTATGCGGGTGACCATGCTTGCTCCTTGGGCTGCCTGTTGTTCTTGGTGTGCAGCCTCTATTTTGAGGCTGTTACAGGCCGTAAGATACTTCGCACATACCCGAAGCGCGGCCGGGGCGTCTGGCCTCGACTGCGTTGTTCCATTTGATTTTTCTGGAGTTCTCGATGTCCTCACTTGACGATCAGTTCGCTGCCGCCCTGGCCAATTCCAAAAACCTGACCGAGCGCCCCGACAACGCGACCTTGCTGCAAATCTATGCGCTTTACAAGCAAGGCAGTTTGGGCGACAACGCCGAGAAAAAACCAGGATTTGGCGACATGGTTGGTCGTGCCAAATGGGACGCGTGGGCCAAACTCAAAGGCACTTCTCAAGCAGAAGCCAAGCAGCAATACATCGACTTGATCGGTTCGCTGAGCTGAGCCTCATCCGCTCACTCCGGGCTGAGTCCCATCTCGCGTGTCAATCGGCGATAGCTGGGCCATGTGCGGTTGATGAACTGCTGCAAGGCCACGCCGGTCAAAGGGGCGTCGTCCGCAGCCAGCGTCTCGCGCACGGCTTTCACCTTGGTGGACTCGGTGACTGATTCTTGAACCAACTTGGCCAATCTGTCCACGATGGCTTGCGGTGTTCCGGCGGGCGCAAACAGCATGTTGCACTCCGCCAGGTCTTCATAGGCCGGCCCTTTGAAACCTGCTTCGACCCAGGTGGGCACGCCGGGCAGGCGGCTTGATCGGCTGCCGATGATCACGACGATCGGGCGCACGTTGCCCTTTTGAATGCCCCCGCCCATGCCGGCCAGAGACCCTGCGCCGATGTCCACTTGACCACCGTACAAGTCCATCAACATCGCGCCCGTGCCTTTGTAGTTCACGATGTTGAATTGCGCCCCTGTGTCTTTGGCCAACTGCGTCAACATCATTTGCCAACCCGACCCAATGGCGTAGTTGCCCACGTTCACGGGCTTCTTTTTGGCGTAGGCAATCAACTCGGCCAAATTGTTCACGGGGAAATCTTTGTGAACCACCGCAGCCACAGGGCCCACGCCTATCGATGCAATGGGCACCAGATCTTTGTCCGGGTCCACGGGCATCTTTTTCAGCAGCGCGGGCGCTTGTGCGGGTTGGCTGTGCAAGGTGATCAACAGCGTGTGCCCATCAGGCGCAGAGCGTGCCACCACTTCGGCGGCGATCATGCCCACGCCGCCGGGTTTGTTTTCCACCACAACGGACACCCCTAGCTTTTGGGCAAAGTAGTCTGAAAATGCACGCGCACTGGCATCATTCGATGACCCTGGGGCTTGTGCTGCAATGATGCGTATGGTTTTGTTGGGCCAGGACGAGGTTTGTGCACGTGTCGGCAGGACATGCGCTGCCAACAGGCCAGAACCCGCCATGAGAACCTGGCGGCGGGGCAAGTACGTGGGGTGTGACGTGGGGTGTGACGTGGACATGGAGGCTCCTTCTCGGTGATGGGACAGTCATCCCACGGGGGAATCAACAAACTTTCCCCGGTTGTAAAACAAGGTGACGGCGATGCACAGTGCAAAGACGGCCTGCATGCCAAAGGCCATCGTGTAGCCGCCGGCTGTCGAGACCACCAACCCAAACAGCGGTGCGCCGACCAACACCCCCAAAAATGTGCAGGCCAACGTGCCAGATGTTGCTTGCGCCGCCGCGCCCGGGGGCGCGCGGCGAGCCACTTCTGCAAGGTAGACCCCATTCCAGCCGCTGGCACTGGCGCCGTACAGCACCATCAAGGCAATCAACCCCAGTGCGGGCAAGGCGTGGGGCAAATGCACCAAGCTGGCGGTACCAAAGGCAGAGAACGAAATCACCACCGCCAAGATGGCCAACATGTGCAGCGGGTGAACCAGCTTGTCACTAAGGTAGCCCCAGGTGATGCGGCCCACCACGCCGCCCATCTGAGACAGTGCCAGCATCGTGCCTGCCAGTACGGCCGTGAGTGCGATGTCCGCTGTCAAATAGCTCACGATGTAACTGGTGAACGCAATCTGTATGCCGGAGAACACAAACGACACGGCCGCCAAGACCCGCAAGACAGGGTGACGCGCAATCACCGTGAGCGGTGACACCAGTTGCGCCATCAAAAAGCGCAAAGTCAGTGGGCTTGCTTCCTGGGTTTGTGGCAAGGTGGTGAGTGTGTCCAGCGGGCCGCGTATCGGCTGGGCTGCCAGCACCACGGTGATGCAGGCCAACGCCAAGATCAACAAAGTCCATGACCACCCCAGGTGACTGCCCAAGGGCGGGATGCAAAACCCTGTCATGGCCACGCCCAAAGGCACGCCCGTCTGTTTGATGGAGAACACCAGATTGCGCTGGTGTGCAGGCGTGGTCTGTATCAACACGTGTGAGCTGGCTGGGGTGATGGGGCCATAACCCAAGCCGATCATCAAGGCCGCCAACATCACCAAGTCGGGCCACAGGGCGGCACCCGCCAATCCGACTGCCGACAACAGCAAGGCGTATTGACTGGTCCGGATGGCCCCCAGCTTGGCCACAATGGGCCCAGAGCCCAAGCTGCCCAGCACCGCACCCACGTAGCCAAAAAACAGGTACAAACCAATGCCGTTGGCGCTCAACCGGGGCAGACCAGCCTCGACCGGTACCAGCACAGGCACAGCCATCAGGCTCAAGGCGCTGAACGCCTGGATCAGCAAGGTGACCAGCAGGGGCAACCAGGTGTTCATGCAAACAGCGCTCGCAATTGGGGCAACGATGGCAAGTTTTCCAGCTTGGCGTACATGGCATCTGCTCCTGCACTGGCACCACCAACAGCCAGACAATCCATGAATTTTTGACGCAGACCCGCACTGTCTATCGGGTTCTTGGCGTTGCCCAGTGCAAAGCGAATGTCCCCTGAGTCCAGCAGACGCCCATCGGTGGTCGTGATCTGAACACGGTCAGCAAAACTGAATGCTGGGTCAATCGGGCAGAGTTTGTCGGTGATCGCCACCTTGACTTTGCCGAGTTGGGTTTGCACCACGGCACGGTTCACGAACTCGTCCTTCAATTGGGCCAGGCCCACCTGCCGGGCCACCA
>CAZHDP010000322.1:0-4330 GCA_964531605.1 uncultured Burkholderiaceae bacterium
CGGCCGCCAACGCCAAGCCGGTCATTGTGCTGAAGGCCGGCCGCAAGCCCGCTGGCAATGAAGCAGCGCAAACCCACAGCGGCACCATCGTGGGCAGTGACGACGTGTTCGATGCCGCATTGCGGCGCGCGGGCGCGGTGCGGGTGAGGTCGTTCGTGGAACTGTTCTCGGCCGCCAAGTGCCTCGCGTCTCGCTACCGCCCTGTCGGCAAACGGCTCGCCGTGGTGACCAATGGCGGTGGCCCGGGTGTGCTGGCTGCCGACTGGGTGAACGAAATTGGCCTGGCGCTGGGCAAGTTCTCTGCCGAGTCTGTGGCTGCGCTGAAACCCCAGCTGCCGCTGCAGGCCTCATTGTCAGACTTGATCGACCTGTCTGAAGACGCCAGCCCTGCCCACTTCAAACTGGCCGTGGAGGCGGCAGGCAAAGACCGCAACATCGACGGTGTGCTGGCCATTTATTCGCCCAAAACCGGGGGTGATGCCAACGCAGTAGCCCGTGCCTTGGCTGAGACCAAAAAGACGCTGGGCAAACCCCTGCTGTCGTGCTGGATGGGCGACTCCTCGGTGGTTGAGGCGCGGCACATTTTGAACGATGCGGAAATCCCCAGCTTTCGCACGCCAGAAGCCGCCGTGGGCGCCTTTGGCAACATCGCGTCGTTCTACCAAAACCAACTGCTGCTGCAGCAAACACCACCGCCGTTGTCCACCTTGGCCAAACCCGACATCGAGGGCGCGAGGTTGGTCATCGAGAGCGTGCTGGCTGAGCGCCGCAAGGTGTTGACGGAGATGGAATCCAAGACTTTGCTGTCGTCGTTCCACATCCCTGTGACCAACACCATCTTGGCCCGCAGCGCCAACGAGGCGATGATGATCGCCACGCAAATGGGCTTTCCGGTCGCGCTGAAGATCGACTCGCCTGACATCAGCCACAAATCCGATGTCCAAGGTGTGGCCCTGAACATCATGAACGGAGCCAGCGCGCGAGACACTTACAACGACATGGTGGAGCGGGTGTCGCGCTTACAGCCCCAAGCGCGCATCAATGGCGTGACGGTGCAACGCATGGCCCGCTCAAAGCGGGGCCGCGAGATCTCTGTCGGCTTGGTCACTGACGACCCCTTTGGCCCGGTGATCGTCTTTGGGGCGGGCGGCACGATGATCGAGCTGATCAACGACCGCGCGATGGAACTGCCCCCACTGAACCAGTTCTTGGCGCGCCGACTGATCGACCGTTCGCGCGTGGCAGAAACCCTGGGCGAATGGCGAGGCGCCAGCGCCGCCGACATGGACGCGCTGGAGCAAGTGCTGCTGCGCGTCTCTGAAATGGTGTGCGAACTGCCCCAGTTGCGAGAGATGGACATCAACCCCATCATCGTGGACGAAACTGGCGCAGTGGCGGTGGACGCCCGCATCGTGATCGACAGTGCCCCACAAGCCTCCAGCGGCAGATTGAGCAACTACAACCACCTGTCCATCTTGCCCTACCCTGCCCGCTACGAGCAGGTGTGGCCCATGCGCGGCGGTGGCGAATACACCATTCGCCCCATCCACCCGGACGACGCGCAGATGCTGCAAGACCTGGTGCAACACCTCTCGCCCGAGAGCCGTTACTTCCGGTTCGTCTCGTCGATGACCGAACTGCCGCCCAGCATGTTGGCTCGGTTCACGCTGATCGACTACGACCGTGAGATGGCCTTGGTGGCCGTGCTCAAAGACCGCACCGCCAACCAAGACGGCGAAATCACCGAGACCGAGCGCATCGTGGGCGTGTCACGCTACATCACCAACCCCGACCAATCAAGTTGCGAATTCTCTTTGGTGGTGGCCGACGACCTCAGCGGCAAAGGCCTGGGTTCACGGCTGATGGAATGCATCATGGACGTGGCGCGAGAAAAAGGCTTGAGCGAAATCGACGGCCTGGTGCTGGCCCACAACCCCGGCATGCTCAAACTGATGCAAAGCCTGGGCTTCACCATCAAGTCGTTTGCGGAAGACCACGACTTCAAGCTGGTCACGCACGCACTCTGACCCAGGATCAACCAACTCAGGTCAGCGCACGAGCAGCACCGGCACAGGCGAGCGCCCCAGCACGCGCGACGCCACGCTGCCGAGCAGCAGCTTTTCCAAGCCATGGCGGCCGTGCGAGCCCATCACGATCAGGTCCACGCCGAGTTGCTTGGCTGTGTCCAAAATGCCTTCGTGGATCACGTGCTCTTCGATCACGCGCTTGTCACACGCCAGTCCCTGTGCACTCAATTGCGCTTGCGCCTGGTTGAGTGCGGCAGCGGCGTTGGCGGTGGCCGCCTCCAGGTATTCCACCTGCCCAAAGGCGAAGTCCCCACCGACACCCGCAAAGGGGTAGTTGTCGATCACGGTGACCAGGGTCAGCGTTGAGCCAAAGGCCTTGGCCAAGCCAGCGGCTTTATCGACGGCCTGTGCCGCATTGCTTGAGCCGTCTACGGGGATCAGAATGTGTTTGAACATGAGGGTGTCCTTGGTGATGGTGCTTTGTACCCCCCCACCCCAAGCAGTGTCAAATGGGGATAATCCGGGGCTTGTTCACGGACCCGCGCCCATGTCTCTGCTCAACCACCAACTCGAACTCCTGGCCCCTGCTCGCGATGCAGACATCGGCATCGAAGCCATCAACCATGGCGCCGACGCCGTCTACATCGGTGGCCCCGGCTTTGGCGCCCGAGCGGGTGCGGGCAATGACCTGAAAAGCATCGAGCGGCTGTGCACCCACGCGCACCGCTTTGGCAGCCGCATCTTCATCACCCTGAACACCATCTTGCGCGACGACGAGCTGGAGCCCGCCCGCCGCATGGCCTGGGACGTGTACAACGCCGGGGCCGATGTGCTCATCGTGCAAGACATGGGCTTGCTGGAAATCGACCTGCCCCCGATCCAACTGCATGCGAGCACGCAAACCGACATCCGCACCGTAGAGAAAGCACGGTTTTTGCAGGATGCAGGTTTCTCGCAAATCGTGCTGGCGCGGGAGCTGACGCTGCCCCAAATCAAGGCCATCCACGCCGGGCTGGACGCCGAGCGCTGCAAGCTGGAATTCTTTGTGCATGGCGCGCTGTGCGTGGCCTACAGCGGCCAGTGTTACATCAGCCATGCCCATACCGGGCGCAGCGCGAACCGGGGCGATTGCTCTCAGGCTTGCCGCTTGCCCTATGAAGTCAAAGACAGCCAAGGCCGCATCGTCGCGCACGAGAAACACGTGCTGTCGATGAAAGACAACAACCAAAGCGACAACATGGCGGCGCTGATTGACGCGGGTGTGCGCAGCTTCAAAATCGAAGGCCGCTACAAGGACATGGGCTACGTGAAGAACATCACCGCCCACTACCGCAAGCTGATTGACGAGGTGATCGAGTCCCGCGAGCACACCGCGTACCCGCTCAGCCGGGCCTCCAGCGGGCGCACCACCTTCACGTTCACGCCTGACCCCGACCAGAACTTCAACCGCGAGTTCACCGACTACTTTGTCAACGGCCGCCAAGACGACATTGGCGCTTTTGACACCCCCAAAAACCCTGGCCAAGCGATAGGCTGGGTGACCAAATTGGGCCCCAATTGGGTCGAGCTGGAAACCACCAGCCCCGCCACGGTGCTGCACAACGGCGACGGCCTGTGCTACTACAACCTGCAAAAAGAACTGGTGGGTATGGCCATCAACCGGGCCGAGCCGGTGTCGCCCTCCGCGCTGGGGCATTGGCGCGTCTTCCCCAAAGACCCCATGACCCAGTTCACCGACCTGCGCAAAGGCCGCGAGCTCAACCGCAACCGCGACATGGACTGGCTGCGTGCGCTCGACAAAAAATCCAGCGACCGCCGCATCGGCGTGTGGGCCAGCTTGCGCGACACCCCCACAGGCTTGGCACTGACACTGACGGATGAAGACGGCCACACGACCACAGCGTCGGTGCCCATGCCCCTGGCGTTGGCCAAGGACACGCACGACCACGAGAAGAGCCTGCGCGAGCACCTGAACCGCTTGGGCAATACCGTTTTTGAAGCACTGGATGTGCAGGTGCAACTGTCGTCACCTTGGTTTGTGCCCGCATCGGTGCTCAATGCCCTGCGCCGTGATGCCGTGGCCGCACTGGAACACAAGCGCGCTCTGGCCTACCAGCGGCCGCTGCGGGCCCAGCCTGTGTCGCCCCCAGTGCCCTACCCCGAAGACACCCTGACCTACCTGGCCAACGTGTTCAACCAAAAAGCCCACGACTTTTACGCCAAGCATGGCGTGAAAGTGATTGAAGCGGCGTATGAGAGCCACGAAGAGTTGGGTGAAGCCAGCTTGATGATCACCAAACACT
>CAZHDP010000323.1:0-4329 GCA_964531605.1 uncultured Burkholderiaceae bacterium
CAAACTGGTTCCAATTCCTTCCAACAGTTTCCAAACTGTTCGGGGTCATTTGCGAGCCAGGCGTGCGGTCAGTTCTGACCGGTTACCGCTCATTCCAAGCCTTCAAAACCTGCATTTCGCCTCTCTAAAGGCGCGTTTATGCCGGCTGGGCACTGGTTCGGAACCATTTCGAACCGTTTGGAATCGGTTGGAAATGGCTGTGCCGAAACATCCGAAGCGCGCCCTTGACCTACAGCGCCGACCCAATCAAGCAGGCTTGTTCGTAAGCCTCGATGTCTTTGATTCGGTACAAGACCTTGCCCACGATCTTCAAGTAGGGCGGCCCTTCGCCAACCGTACGCCAGCGCTGCAGGCGTGACACTGAGCACGCCCAGCGATCAGCCAGCATCTTCTCGGTCAGCAGTTCGCGTGTCGGTTCGGTCGGCACCTTTGTCTTGCGGCGCTTTGGCTTGTGCTTGTTCTCGCTGGCAGCCATCTTGGCGATTCCACTCGCAAGGACATCCAGTACATCTCTGGTGCTCTCTAGCTGGGGGTAAGCGGCGGGTGAATGTTCAGGGTGCATGAGACATCTCCATGGGTTGAGGAGAAAGTGAATCGGCCTTCCAGGTGATCTGGAAAGAGGTCGGGTTTACAGATCCCAGATCAATGCGGGTGATCAGCGCTGACGCCAGGCGCCGTTGTTCCGCGGCGTCCAGTTGTTGCCAAAGCGCATCGGCATCATGGAAGATCGCCCTCAGTTGCGGGGTTGAAAGTTCAGCTAATACCCCGTGCCCAGTGCTCTTGAGCAAGGCGGCCAGGCCTGTGATGAAGTCGGAACTTATGAGGCGGCCGCAAATCTCACGGGCCACTTTTTGCTCGATCCATCCAGCGGGGATCCGCCGCGCAACAGCTCGACCCGCGCCAAAGCGTGCTTCTGAGCGCGATACGTAATAGCCATAGCGCCTCGTAGGCTTGGAGGTGTACCGGTAGTAGAAGGGCTCGCCAGAGCGGGTGAACAAAAGCCCGGACAGCAGAGCGTTGGTGGGGTGATTGGCTGGGGCACGACTGACCTTGGACTTTGCTTGGGCGAGGTCCCAGGTCTCGCGGTCGATGATGGCGACATGCTGGCCCGGGTAAATCTGATCGCCGTGCTTGACCATTCCCAGATAGGTTGGATCATTAATCAGGCGGTGGATGCACTTCATGGTGAAGACGCGATCACCCATCACGCGCCCCTTGTCGGTGACGTGGCGCTTGGTGCGAATTCCCTTGTCCTCAAGAGCCTTGGCGATCTGAGCCGCCGAGCCGGTTGTGACGTACGACGCAAATATTCCCTGGACGATCTCGGCTTCTGCGGGATCGATGACCAGCTTTCGGTCGACGCAGCGATAGCCCAATGGGACATAGCCGCCCATCCAAAGCCCTTTTTTCTTGGACGCGGCAATCTTGTCGCGGATGCGCTCACTGCAAATCTCGCGCTCGAATTGCGCGAACGACAGCATCATGTTCAGGGTCAGCCGGCCCATGGATGATGTGGTGTTGAACTGCTGGGTCACCGAGACGATGTGCACGTTCAGCGATTCCAGCAGCGTGATGATTTGGGAGAAGTCGCGGAGGCTTCGGGTCAAGCGGTCGATCCTGTGGACGACCACCACATCGATCCGCTGCTTGCGGATGTCATGCAGCAACTGAGTCAGTGCCGGGCGTCGTAGCGTGGCGCCCGAGAAGCCTGGGTCTTCGTAAACGGCGGCGCATGCCCACCTCTGTGCCCCCTGGCTTGCGACATAGGCCTGACCGGCTTCACGTTGGGCGTCGATGGAGTTGAACTCCATGGCCAGGCCCTCATCGCTGGAGACGCGACAGTAGATGGCGCAGCGTCTGGGCTGCGCCCCCTCTGCGCTAGCAAGAAGAGGAAGACTGGAATTGGGTGCAAAAGTCATCAAAGTGCTCCTGAAGGACAAGAAGCACCATTGACGCAAATTGATGACTTGCACGAGGTTGCATGGGAGGTCCATGCAGGTTCATACCGATCAGCGGGATGACTTTTCTCACTGAGGTAGTCCGTTGGGCTTATCAACCCCGCAAGCTTGGAAGATCAAAACTGAATGCGGGCCGATATCCGCAACGTGCGGGGTTCCGCGGGATGCACATGAACTCCATCTATCCCTGATGCCGGCTCCCCGGCAACCCGAGAGGTGTAGTAGTAACTGATGTCATTGTTTTTTCGATCAGTCAGATTCAGCACATCCATTGCGATGGTGATGTCGTTGGAAATTTTCCGGCTGACACGCAGGTTGGTCGTCAGGCTGGAGGTTGATCTGACACTGTTGTCCTCAATCAAGGGAGCCGAGCCAATGTATCGAATGCCGATCGATCCAGACCAAGGCCCCAAATTTCTGAGTGCGAAAGTGAGATTGGCGACAC
The DNA here is from genome assembly GCA_964531605.1 of uncultured Burkholderiaceae bacterium. Lineage (GTDB taxonomy): Bacteria > Pseudomonadota > Gammaproteobacteria > Burkholderiales > Burkholderiaceae_C > Defluviibacillus. The sequence continues at coordinate 2,404 of CAZHDP010000323.1, forward strand.
GCTGAGTCGCGTTGACGATGTGATTTCCAACTGGGTCATTGTCTGCGTAGCGGGGTTTGGTCCAAGCCAGATTCACATCCATTAGGAAGTGGTCACCCGGCGTCCAATGGTTGCTCCACTCGATGCCAGTTCTCTTGCTGGGCCTGCCTGCCTCGGTGTTGCCGGCATCGCCCACATAAACAAGTTCTGATTCGAAGTCGAGCCTCCAAAATGCCAGTGCACTTTGCAGGTGAGGCACGATCTCCGTCTTGATACCGACTTCCTGTCCCCGAGAACTGACTAAGCCGGGCACCCGATCGATGGGCAGGCCCGTCTTGGGATCCACACGAGAGGTCATCCCCCTCGCGTCGTTGCTGTGAAATCCCTTGCCGGCGTTGAAAAAAAACTCGGTCTTGTTCCAGGGGCCAAAGATCGCAGAAATCTTTGGTGACAGCTTGAATGCTGAAGCCTGTCCGGAGTTTTCTGCCAGCGTGTAACTCGTGACATCGGCGCTCAATTGATCCGCCCTGATGCCCGTGATGGTTCGAAACCATGGGGACCAATTGAATTCGTTCTGACCATAGACGCCAAGCATCGTCTGGCGCACTCGGTCATCCCGAACCGTCCCCTGGATTTGTCTTTGCGCTGTGTCGTACAAACCCACACGAATCTGATCCTGTCTGACTTGGATCCCTAGCGTATTGAGCATGGAGCGCTCGGGTCCGAGATCAAAACTCCAGGTGCGAAAAGCTTTTGCGCCTAGAACAGTTCGATGGTCCTTTTGCGCAAATTGATCCGTTGGCCTCTCGAGGGCGTAGGTGAAGTTCGAGTAAAGGTCAAGGTCGTACTGGATGGCGTACCACTGCACGGCGGTCAATTGATTGTTTTCTGAGCGCCGCCAATTCCCGGACAGGCTTATGCGACTGGTTGTTGCCCCGTTACTTGGGTCCAGAGAGTCGAACCGACCAAATGGCTGTCCCTGATAGCTGCCAGCGTCGATCAGCCGCTGCGGAACTTGATCTGTCGAATTCCATCGTGCGGTATAGGCAGAAAAACTGGTGGACCAGCTTTCTCGTGGGCTCCCACCGCTGAGCGTAAAAAGCGCATTGAGTTTTCTCAGGCCTTCGGGTGTGGTCCAAGGGCCGTCGTTGTTCAAGCGCTCCACAGCGGTCAGCAGAGTGACGCCATCCGAGATCTCTCGTGAACCGGCCGCCACCCCGCGAACGTAGCCACGCTGACCCAAAGTCATGGACACAAAGGGCTGGTCAATCTTCGTGCGGTAGATGATGTTTGCGGACCCGGCCGATGAAAAATCACCCTCTGAAGCGAAGTAGGGTCCTTTGCGGTACTCGACCCGGTTTACCAACTCAGGGATCAGGATGTTCAGATCGCTGTACCCATGACCGTGGGCGTGAGTGGGCATGTTGATGGGGACGCCATTGATGGTTGTGGCGAAGTCCGTCCCATGGTCCAGGTTCATCCCCCGTAGGAAATACTGGTTGGCCTTTCCGTCCCCTGAGTGCTGTGTCACCACCATGCCCGGGATGAACTCCATTACCTCCGCGGGTCGTAACAGGGCTCGGTTGCGCAAGAGTTCAGCCCCTATCACACCTTGACTTGCAGCATCGCTCGAACCGATCGAGTTGTCGTAATGCCCGGTGACAATGACAGGAGGCAGCTCATGCGCGCAGACCGAAACGCCGCACCAAAAAAGTGCGATCAGAATCAAAATCGGTCTACGGCAAAGGTCCACGAACAGGTAAGAGCATTTTTCAAGCCAGTCTACCCTGACGAACTGCCACTAACCTCTGCCTCAATGGTTCGAATCCCCGACCCCACCAAAAAATGATGCTTCTTGACCTGAGCAAGTTATTTATACAATCTCTACTGCCCCGCCAGTTGAAAACCCCGCAGTGGTTCACCATTGCGGGGTTTTTTTATGACTTT
>CAZHDP010000324.1:0-4327 GCA_964531605.1 uncultured Burkholderiaceae bacterium
ATCGCCTCCCCCACTTGAGCCACACCCAGACTTTGCTCGGTGCTGGCAGAGCTGATTTCCCCCATGATGTCTGTGACGCGGCGAATGCTCGACACCACTTCGTTCATCGTTTCGCCAGCTTGGTCCACCAGCGTGGCACCTTGCTCGACCCGGTCAACGCTGTCACCGATCAGCGCTTTGATTTCTTTGGCGGCATCTGCACTGCGCCCCGCCAAGCTGCGCACTTCAGACGCGACAACGGCAAAGCCACGACCTTGCTCCCCTGCCCGAGCGGCTTCCACCGCAGCGTTCAAGGCAAGGATATTGGTTTGAAAAGCGATGCCATCGATCACGCTGATGATGTCCGCAATCTTTCGGCTGGAATCACTGATGCCACGCATCGTCTCGACCACTTGCCCAACAACCTGTCCGCCCTGAATGGCAACAGCAGAAGCGTTTTGAGCCAGTTTGTTGGCCTGCTTGGCATTGTCTGCGTTGAGCCTGACAGTAGAACCCAACTGTTCCATCGAAGCGGCCGTTTGCTCAAGCGCGCTGGCCTGGCTTTCGGTACGGGACGACAAATCGTGGTTGCCCTGAGCAATCTCGGCCGATGCCGTCGCGACAGACTCACTGCCACTGCGCACGTTAGACACCACATCCGCCAAACTGGCCTGCATGGTCTGGAGTTCCATCAGGAGTTGCCCCGTCTCATTGCGGCTGTCGACACTGACAGGGGTGGTCAAGTCTCCAGAGGCCACAGACTTGGCCACCCGCAGGGCTTCCATGATGGGTTCCAATATCGAGCGGATGAGGGCCAAACCCACCAGCACAGACGCGATCAGCGCCACCACGCTCACGCCAATCAAGAGGCTGCGCTCACTGTCAAATGTCTCTTGCGCCTGTGAAACCAGTTCTTTGCTGCGCCTTGTGGTGAACGCCGAATACTCGTCGGTGGCCTTGAGCAGCGCAGCCAACAGAGGACGACACTCGTCGTTCATCTTGGTAATCGCTTCTTCGGTTTTCTTGTTCAGGGCCAAGTCGACGATTTGCAATGCAACCGGACCGTAGCGGCCTTCTACCTTGTCGATTTCGGCAACAAGGCGTTTGACTTCGGCGGGTACGTCAGCCGCTTGTGCCAGTTCTTTGAGTTGAGCCAGATTGGCGCCGACATCCTGGTGCGCTTTGGTCACCAACGCTTTCTCAGCAGCCAAATCTTCGGGCTTCACCACCAGCGCCAAATTGCGCACTGAAATCGCACGCTGGTCAACGGCTTGCCGCACACGGTGGGTTGTTTCGGCTCGGGCGTTGACCCCGTTCACATAACGCTCAAAGTGGCTGTTGGCATCTTGCAGCATGAACAACGCCATGGCAGAAATCAGCAGCAACAAGGCGCTGACAGAGCCTATCGTGACCATCAATTTGATTTTGATGGACAAATTTTTCATGGACATGTGTTGTTCTTTCTGTGGAACTGAAACGTTGTTGTTTAGAACTCGTCTGATCGCATGTGAACGCAAGAAACTGGGTTGTTCAGGTCGTCACATCTGATTTGGGTGAGTCTTGGACATGCCACTGTTGTTTGATTCTGTGTGAATTTTTCACAGAACACGAACGTTAGACCAAATCCCCACCTTGTTGATGGGCTTATTTTGGGTACGCGTACGTGGGTACGCGTACGTCGGCGTGATAAGAGGTATAGGGTTCAGCAGCAAGCGGTAATGTCATGACTCCTCCAGGTACGCATGACTGGGCCTCACTGGATGCAAATGCCCTTTCACAGTGGAGGGCTACTCGCTTTTTGAATCTGTGAAAGTCAGCGCTGCGTATCCAATCAGACGCCGTGCGGGCTTTGGGCCCAGGCAAACCGATGGTGACCTATAGACATGACCCATAAAGACGAAGATACCTTGCTGATTTTTTTATTAGATCGGATTGCCAAAAAGGACGATGCTGCGGTGAAGGTGTTGTACGACCAGTGCGCATCCAAACTTTACGGATTGGCACTGAGGGTGGTGTCCAACCCTGAACTGGCAGAGGAAGTGCTTCAGGAAGCGTTCATGACCGTCTGGCGCTCGGCTGGGGATTACCGCGCGTCGTTGAGTCCCCCTATGGCTTGGCTGGGCTTGATCGTGCGAAGTCGCGGGCTTGATTTGCTGCGCCGACGAACGGCTGACCGCGCCTCGATGACACAGTCCTTTGACGATGCGTTGAATGACACCTTGGCCGACGAAGCGCCGACGCCCATGGACACGGTGCTGGCCAGCGAGCAAGCCAGGGCCTTGCACCAGTGCCTGACCCGCCTGGACCAAAAGCAACGCGAGGTGGTGAGCCTGGCCTATGTGCGAGACCTCAGCCACAGCGAGCTGGCGCAGCAACTGCGCTTGCCGCTGGGCACCGTCAAAACGTGGCTACGCCGCGGGCTGGACCAGCTTCGCCTGTGCATGTCTCATTTCGCCTGAAAGGAGCACCATGAACCTGACCCATCATCCCGAGTTGCTTGACCGGGTGGCCAGCAGCTATGCCTTGGGCACCTTGCGTGGCGGTGCCAGACGGCGGTTTGAAAGCATGGCGCGCGAGCAATCCGCCGTCAGGGCTGCTGCCCTGGGTTGGCAAAGCCGCCTGGCTGGCCTCACGGAATTGCAAGCTGCGTTGCAACCGCCTGAGAGGGTTTGGGCCCGTGTATGGCAGCGTTTGCAGAGCGAAGTGCTCGCTTCAACAACGCCCCTCGCGTCTGCAACGGCCTCACTGGCTGGGGCTGCAGACAGGGCCCAAGGGCTTCAAGCCTGGCTGCGAAACTTGTTTCTTTGGCGAGTAAGCACCGCTGTGGGGGCTTTCGCCACCGTGGCTGCTGTGGCAATCGGTCTCTCGCAGCATCAGCAGTTGAGCGACGAGGCGACACGCCTTCGCGCCCAATTGGAGGCAGCACCTCAGATTGAGTACGTGGCGGTTCTCTCAGATGGTCAATCTGATGCCTCGATGTTGGTGACCTTTGACCCGAAAGCGCGCAAACTCACGCTGCAACGTGTCGGCACCTACCAAGAAGCAGCAGACCGATCGTTGCAACTCTGGGCGCTGACGCCGTCTGGTGGTCCGAAATCCTTGGGTGTGCTGGGCCACGACAAGCTGTTGAAACTCACCGCCACCGAGGGCGACATGACCCAAGTACCTGCCCTCGCCATCAGTCTGGAGCCCAAAGGGGGGGTGCCCAGCCAGACCGGCCCCACCGGACCCGTGTTGTTCAAAGGGAAACTGATCCAGCGGGCGCTCTGAGCGTCAAACACCTGTCCGTGGTTGGCACCAACCACGGACAGGCTGCCACGCACAAAAGTTTCGCTTTTTTTGCAAGATCTTGAATCCATTTCAGTGATTGGGGCGTAGTGGGTAGGTCAGCAGCATTACCTTGCTGCTGCACCTTCCTTGTTTGAACTGAAAGTGCCCCCATGATCACCACCCTCTCTTTGAAATCTCTTTCCACCGCGCTGGGCATGACAGCCCTGGTGTTGACCGGCCAGTGCGTCTGGGCGCAGACCACGGCGTTCACCCAAGACAGCCTGCCTGACGCAGTCAAGGTGCCCGTGGGCCACAAGGTGATGTTGGAATCGGTCGGCGTGGGCAGCATCACTTACGAATGCCGCGCCAAAAAAGACGCTGCAGATCAAACAGAATGGTTTTTTGCAGGGCCAGACGCGAAACTGCTGGACCGTGCGGGCAAACACATCGGTAAATACTACGGCCCTCCTGCAACCTGGGAAGCGCTGGATGGCTCCAAATTGACGGCCACTCAAATGGCAGTAGCCCCTGGCGGCATGGGCAACATCCCTCTGCAACTGGTGAAGGCCAACCCAGTCATGGGCACAGGGGCCATGCAAGGCACCCAGTACATCCAACGGGTCAACACCAAAGGCGGTACAGCCCCCTCAACCGCCTGCACATCGACCAACCTGGGCCAACGGCAAGTGGTGTCTTACCAGGCTGACTATATTTTTTGGACGCTGAACTGAAACAACACGCGCCCCCCGGACCACGACCCCTTGATGCTGCACTGACGCATGAACGCCAGTGGCAAGCAAGCTCACCACAACACCCCATGCACACCTCTTCGCCCCCTCGATCAAACCCTCGGCCCGTCGCCACGCGACGCTTCAGCAAGTCACGGCAAGTGCTGGCCATCTGTGCAGCGGCGGCACTTTGGGTGCCAGCACATGCCGACACGGGCAAATTGTTGCTCACTGGCGGCGTGACCGGCGTAGACGGTGCAGCAGGGGGTGGCATCACACCCTGGGCCATGACCGGCACCCAGGCGACAGAGGGCCAGTTGGGCTTCTCGGCGGGCCTGGCAACACTCTCT
>CAZHDP010000325.1:0-4324 GCA_964531605.1 uncultured Burkholderiaceae bacterium
GCGCCGCTCTACCAACTGAGCTAAGCACCCCAACCGAAGAAGCATTAGTTTAATGCATCTTTAAGGGCTTTTCCGGGACGGAACTTCGGAACTTTGGCCGCTTTGATCTTGATCGTGTCGCCCGTGCGTGGGTTGCGGCCCGTGCGAGCTGCGCGCTTGGTCACGGCAAACGTGCCAAAACCGACCAATGACACCGAACCGCCCTTTTTCAAGGTTTTCTTGACAGCATCAATGGTGGACTCCAAGGCGCGCGTCGCAGCAGCTTTGGAAATGTCAGCATTTTTGGCAATGTGTTCGATCAATTCAGTTTTGTTCATAAAGTCCTCTGAAAAAGAGAGAAAAGGGCAAATTGAAATTTGGGGGCTTCGTTCCAGAAGTTTTGCGCTGAATCTGGAGTCCAACCTCACTGCCCGAAGAGTAATGCATTCTTGCTCTTCGCACACGGCTCAGTCCTAAAGCCATGGTGCAGCAGGGTGTCTTGTTCAGCGAAACACAGCCCGTCGCGAGGGGGGGATTTTAGACCCATTGGGCCAATTTTTCCGGTGCAAGCCATTGTGATAAATCACAATTCTTCAAAAAGTCCTTATTTGGGAGCAGCCCGCACCACCATGCCCACACCAACAGCCGTCAGCGCAATACCGGCCACGGTCATGCCGGTGATGGGCTCACTGAACAGAAACCAGGCCATCAGCGCGGTGCAGGGTGGCACCAGATACATGAGGCTGGTGACCGACGTGGCAGCCCCCCGTTGGAGCAACAGGTACAACAACGAACTGCCGCCCAGCGTCAGTCCGAGCACAGACCAGGCCATTGCGGCAACCAGCGAGACGTTCCACTGGAATGGCTCAGACTCCCAAAGTGCCAAGGGCAAGGTCACGCACAAAGCTGCCATCAGTTGAACCACATTGGCGGTTCGCACATCACACGGCCCCACAAACCGTTTTTGGTACAGCGAGCCGACCGTGATCGACAGCAGTGCGCCCACCGCGAACACCATGTTGAGCAAGTGCGCTTCACCGCCCTGCCCCATTTTGCGAGACACCACAAAGACCAGGCCAACGAATCCCAACACCAATCCCATCCATTGCCGAGGCGTGACGCGCGAGCCCAGGTAGGCCATCCACAACGCCGTGAGCAAGGGCTGCAAACCCACGATCAAGGCAGACAGCCCGGAGCCCATGCCAGCTTTCACGGCAGCCCACACTCCACCCAGGTAACCCGCGTGCATCAAACACCCCGTCACGGCCAGGTGAAACCACTGTGCTTTGTTTTTTGGCCAAGCCACCCCGGCCAACACGATCCAGGGCAAAAAACAAACGATGGAAAGGGCGTAGCGCACGGCCAAAAAAGACATGGGCGGTGCATACGGCATGCCAAACCTGGCCACGATGAAGCCGGTGCTCCAGATCAACACGAACACAGCAGGCATCCAGCGGATGACCGTGCTGGCGAAGTCCCTGGACGGCAAAGGGCTGCTCATCTGACCCGTTGACGGATTTCAGGCAGTGCTTTTTGCAGGTAGTACACCATGGACCAAACCGTCAATACGGCAGAGATCCAAATCAGCCAGGTGCCCCAGACGCCGGTGTCGATGACGCCAAACAACACACCGTCGAACAGCAAAAAAGGAATGGCCGTCATCTGCACGGCTGTCTTGACCTTCCCAATCATGTGCACCGCCACGCTTTTGGAAGCCCCAATCTGGGCCATCCACTCCCGCAACGCTGAAATGGCGATTTCACGGCCAATGATGATCAAGGCCACGAACACGTCAGCCCGACGCAAATGCACCAACACCAACAGCGACGCACACACCAAAAACTTGTCTGCCACCGGGTCGAGGAATGCACCGAACGACGACACCTGGTTCAGCTTGCGCGCGAGGTAGCCGTCCAGCCAATCGGTGGCGGCGAACACCACAAACATCACCGTTGCAATCAGGTTTTGGGTCGCGGGGGGCAAGCCCCAATAGAACACACCCACGATCAGCGGAATCGCCACAATGCGAGTCCAAGTCATGATGGTGGGGATGGTGAAAAACATCGTTCGATTGTGTCATGGTCCGAGCGCCGCTCAACAGACTTCAGCGCAGCGCACGGTAAATTTCTTCCGCAAGATCTTTGGAGATGCCATCGACGCTCAACAAGTCTTCAACACTGGCATCGGCCACACCGCGCACCCCACCGAAGCGCTGAAGTAACTTGGCTCGCTTCTTGGGGCCCACACCAGGAATGTCTTCCAACTTGCTGCCCCCTACGCGCACTTTGGCGCGAGCCGCGCGCATGCCGGTGATCGCGAACCTGTGGGCCTCGTCTCGGATCTGCGCGACCAGCATCAAGGCGGCGGAATCTTTGCCCAGGTAGACCTTCTCTCGGCCGTCGGCAAACACCAGCTCTTCCAGGCCGACTTTGCGCCCCTCGCCTTTTTCAACCCCGACCAGCATGGCGACATCCAGCCCCAGTCCCTCAAACACTTCACGTGCCATCGACACTTGACCTTTACCCCCATCGACCAGCACCAAGTCGGGCAGATGGGCAGGTTTGCTTGCGCCCGCTTGGGCCGCCTCACGCATGGCCTCGGCCAACTTGCCATAGCGGCGTTGCAACACTTGGCGCATGGCCGCATAGTCATCGCCGGGCGTGATGCCTTCGATGTTGAAACGGCGGTACTCGGCACTCTGCATCTTGTGGCCCTGAAAGACCACGCACGACGCCTGGGTGGATTCCCCAGCCGTGTGTGAGATGTCGAAACATTCGATGCGCAACGAGGCCAGATCCTGCCCATCGCGCACCGCATCCAGGTCCAGTGCCTCGGCCAGTGCCCGTGTTCTGGCTTGCTGCGAGCCCTCTTCAGCCAGCAAGCGAGCCAACTGGATATCGGCGTTGGTCTGGGCCATGTCCAACCACGCGCGGCGCTGACCGTGGGGCTGGTGAACCACGGTCAGCCGTGTCCCGCTGTCGGCACTCAAGGCATCCACCAGCGCCTTGTCCAGGGGCCTGCTCACCACCAGCACCGACGGCAGAGCAGTCCCAATGTAGTGTTGCGCCACAAAAGCTTCGAGCACGTGCTGCTCGATGTCGTCCTCGGCCACCTCGGCGGCCTGTGCATTCATGACCGCGGCATCGTCCACGTGGGCCGGAAAGTAAGCGCGGTCACCCAAATGGCGCCCTCCGCGGACCATGGCCAAGTTCACACAGGCTCGTCCACCCTGGCGTTTGAAAGCCAAAATGTCCACGTCTTTGTCCGACGTGGTTTCAACCGACTGCTGGTGCAGTATTTTGGACAGCGCACTCATCTGGTTGCGCAGCTCGGCCGCCTGTTCGAACTCCAGTCGATCGGCATGCGCCATCATGCGCGCCTGCAGATCAGCCAACACCACGTCGCTGTCACCCCGCAAAAACGCACCAGCGTGGGCCACATCCTGTGCATAAGCCTGCGCCGAAATGTGGGCCACACACGGCCCACTGCAACGCTTGATCTGGTACAGCAGGCAAGGACGCGTGCGGTTGCTGAACACGGTGTCTTCGCACGTGCGCAGTCTGAACGCCTTTTGCAACAACAACACGGTTTCTTTCACGGCCCAGGCACTGGGATAGGGTCCGAAATAGTGGTGCTTTTTGTCGGTGGCGCCCCTGTAATGCGCCACCCGGGCAAACGCCGAGGCCACGGGCGCACCGTCTGGATCCGCCGGCGGCGTGGTGGCCGTGACTTTCAGGTAGGGATAGCTTTTGTCGTCCCGGAACAGGATGTTGTATTTGGGCTTGAGCGTCTTGATCAGGTTGTTTTCCAGGATCAAGGCCTCTGCCTCAGAGCGCACCACCGTCGTCTCCATCCGGACGATTTTGGTGACCATGTGGCCGATGCGGGTGCCGCCATGGTTCTTCTGAAAGTAGCTGGAGACTCGCTTTTTCAGGTTCCGCGCCTTGCCCACGTACAACACGGCATCGTCCGCGTCAAAGTAGCGGTAAACACCAGGCAGGCCGGGCAAAGCACTGACCTCGCTGAGCAATTGCGCTGAATGGGTTCCAGGTGAAGCGTCGGACATAGGCCGCTATTGTGCTTGTTCGGGCTGACTCAGGTCTGCGAGCCGTCACCTCAACGGCTGAGCCACAATCGCCGCATGCTGTGGGACATTTTTTGCAAAGTCATCGACAACTACGGAGACGTGGGGGTCTGCTGGCGCCTGGCGAAAGACCTGGCGAACCGGGGTCACCAGGTGCGCCTTTGGCTCGACGACCCCAGCCCCCTGGGCTGGATGGCACCGCAAGCTGACGTGACCCACCCGACCATCACCGTGTTCACCTGGCCCACCGCAGACAGCGAG
>CAZHDP010000326.1:0-4317 GCA_964531605.1 uncultured Burkholderiaceae bacterium
GGTGCGATAGGTGGGCTGGCTGTAGCCGGCATGGGTGCCGAAGCTCGCATGGGCTTCAGGCTCGTAAAACGTATAGACCGCAGAAAGGCCTGTCTCAAGCACATCCAGAATCGACACCATCACCAGGCGGCCAGGTTCGCCATTTTCCGTGGGTTCCCTGAACTCAATCAGCCGCGAATTGACCCGACTTTGAAGTAAAAATTGCGTGTATTGGTCTGTGCTGTCGTGGTCCATCCCGCCACCGGCATGCCGCCCAGACTGGTACCGAAGGTAGAGTTGGTAGTGCTCAGGTACAAAAGACAGCTGACAGATCCGCACTTCCAGGTTGGCGTGCCGCGCCCATGCCCGCCGCTGACTGCGGTCCGCTTTGAACAGCGCCGCATTCACACGCAGGGGCAAGCAAGCTTGGCAGTTGTCGCAATAGGGTCGGTAGGTGAACATGCCACTGCGCCTGAAGCCTTGATCCACCAACTCGGAGTACACGCTGCTGTCGATCAAATGGCTGGGCGTGGCCACTTGGGACCGGGCCAGGCGATCACTCAGGTAGCTGCAAGCGTAGGGCGCAGTCGCGTAAAACTGTATCGTCTGAAACGGAAGGTCATTGAGGTGCGTCATGCGAGACTGGCTTACGGAGTTTCTCGTTCCAACAGGCTCTTCCAGTATAGGTTCTCAAAGGCCCAACGCAGGGGGGCTTCTGTCGATGCCTGTGAGACGTGTTCAGCGAATTCAGCCCTTGGTATCTCTTGCCCACCCAGGGACCGAAGGTGCTGGGTATTTTGTTGACAATCGATCATGGCGACACCCTGCATGCCGCACAGCGTGACCAAGCCAGCGAGTGCAATTTTGGAGGCATCGGTTTGCAGACTGAACATGGACTCGCCAAACACGGCTTTGCCCACCGCCACACAATACAGTCCGCCCACCAACGTGCCGTCCATCCAAGTCTCCACGCTGTGTGCATGCCCTGCCTGATGCAGTTCCACATAGGCTTCGATCATCTTTGGAACGATCCACGTGCCGGTCGCATTGCCACGTCCCCGGGGGGCACTGGCACAGTGACGGATCACCGATGGAAATGCAGTGTCCACGCGCAATTCACAGCCAGAGGTTTGCGCAAAGTGTCTGATTGTTTTTGCCAAAGAGCGGTGCAGTCGGAACGACGCTGGGCGCAGCGTCATGCGAGGGTCTGTGCTCCACCACAGGATCGGCTGATCCTCATTGAACCAGGGAAAAATGGCTTGCTGGTAAGCCCGCACCAAGGTTTCAACGTCCAATGCTCCTCCTGCGGCCAACAAGCCTGGTGCGGGGTCATCTGCCCCCCAGGCTTGTGACACAGGTGGGAAGGCATCCCCCGGCTCAAGCCAAGGGATGGGGCTGGTCGTCTCTGGCATCAGGTCAGTGGGTTCATTCGGTATCGGGCAGGCTTTTGCCCGGCGCCAGATGCACGCGGTTGCGGCCATTTTGCTTGGCTTGGTACATGGCTTGGTCGGCTTGACTGATCAAAAAGTGTTGGTCTGGATGACCATCGTACATGGCCACGCCAATGCTGGCTGTGACGCGCAATGTGCCGCCCTCGCTCAACAAGAAATCAGTGCTTTCAAACTTGGCACGGATGCTCTGGGCTACCCGCATGGCCAACTCCTGCGTCACCTCAACCAACATCACCAGCATTTCCTCTCCACCGTAGCGGAACACAAAATCACCATTGCGCACCGAATTCAACAAAATCGACGCGGCTTGCTGCAGCACCTGGTCACCGGCATCGTGACCGTGTTGGTCGTTGACCTTCTTGAAGTGGTCAATGTCCAGCAGCAGCAAGGCGAAACTGGACTGCCGTTTTTGCGCCATCCGGATCTCGCGGTTCATCACTGACGGCAAAAAGCGCCGATTCAGCAGCCTGGTGAGCGTATCGCGGCCGTTCTCGACCTCCAATTGGCGCTCAAAGAGTGTGGACAGCAAGAATTTCAAACCATGCAACTCTGACTCCAAGTCGGCCATCAATGTGGCTTTGTCGACCACGCCGTGAGCCCCCAAACGCGGCAGCAACGTGCTGTCAATGCGTTCAATGATGTCGTTGATTTGTCCAATCTCGGGCGATCCCTCAAACATGGCTGAGGCTTTGTGGTGGAACCACAAACCGAACTCTGAATTGCCCAAACGTGGGAGCTGACCGGTGTGCTGATCCCTGTGCAGCGAGAACAGCAGGTTTTGTCCCCACTCCAAGAGCGCAGACCGTTGCTTCTCGCGCTCTACAGAAATGTTTTGGCCCAACGAGAACAAGCGGTAGGCCTCGTCGTTGCGTACCACCCGCTCTGTGTTGCGCAGGTGACCGCCACTCATCAACTCAAGGGCCAAATCCATCAAATGGCCTGCGTACCGTATGGTTTGAGCGTGAGTCGATGGGTTCGGCATGGCCTGCTCCAACGCATTGAACAGGGCGACCTTGAGCTGCCTGGCCCCTCGTGCCACCAAATGGATGGGCAATTGAATGCGTGCATGGACTTCCCCCACATGCCTCTGCAAGGCTATCAACGCTGCGACCTGGTCTTCGTCTACCAATGGGTGGGCATAGACTGCCTGCAGCCACCGCATCATGGACCCGTGCAAGCGCTCATGGACCGTGGTGTGGTCCAGAAACACGACCGCTTCACGATGCTGCAGCATTCCCGCATAAAAGTGGTCTGCCAATGAGCTTGCGTGTGTGGTCACGACCTCCGCCACCAAGGCCCGACAGGGTTCTGGAACCAACTTGACCACGCTCAGCCATTCAGCCTCTGGCGAAAGTGGAACGGGCAGGGCGAGATCTTCAGGGGTGTTTACAGAGTCGGTCATGCTGGGAACGCAGTTACATTCAGACACAACAGTGTAAGCAGGTTGTCAGTTATCCTCTTCGCCATGATTCTTCTCACCATGAAAAAGCCCCCCTATCACCTGTGTGTTTGCTTCTTGGTTGCCCTGATGTTGCCAGGCTGTGCAGTGGTCACCGTTGTGGATGCCGCTGCCAGCGTTGCTGTAAAAACAGTGGAACTTGCGGCGGATGCCGCCATCGGGACAGCCCGCATCGCTGGCAAGGCTGTTGGGGCGGCCGCCGACGCAGTCGTTCCCGGTAAGTGAACTGTTTGAGGTTCAAACTGGCACGCTTTGGGGTGTCTTTTTTGGCCTTTAAAGGTCAATTTTTCGTGTACAGCAGACTTTTTGTATCCGCTGTAGACTTCGCCCATCAAAGGTACACCCGTGCGAAAGCCGGGGTCGCAAAGCTTCCGGTCTACGTCCAACCATGGATAAGACAGCGGGGTTGCTCACTGTAGCAAGCGTGGGTCACTTTCCATCAGTTGGAAACGTGCATGGACGCAGGCCGTGGTGATTCGGGGTTTCCCGTGCGGCTTCGATTTCGAGAGGGCTTACCACCCTGTCGACTTTTTCGGAGTAGCGCATGTCAAACAGTCACCCTCATCCTTCATTCCCTTGGACGCGTCGCGCCAAGTTGCTCGCGTCAGGTGCCATCCCCTTGGCCATCATGGCATGTGGGGGCGGTGCCTCAACCTCCAGTACCCTGGCCACGGGCCCCGTCGCAACCGACACCGTTGTCCTTGAGATGCAAGGTTCAGCCTTGTCCGCGGAGGTTGCCAACCAAGCCGTCGTGCCTGCCTTCCATTTGGCCCCTGTCATACCTGAGACCCCCAGTGATGTGGACACCGCAGACAGTTCGGCCTCGGCCAAAATGGCGCCCCGCACCACAGCCGTTGCGCCTGAGATGTCTGATGTTTCTACCAAGCGTTTGACCTTGCAAGACATCCGTGACGTTCAGCAAGCGCGGGCGTCATTGATGGATGCGCCCAAAGCCGGGCCTGTGGTCTCGCCGTTGGCAGGCACTGCGGCCGTGGTCACCTACACACCCGCACAAATCAGGGCCGCCTATGGGCTGCCTGCCTTGCCAGCGGCAGGCACTGCGTTGACGAGTGCCCAAGCAGCCCAGATGGGGGCGGGGCAGACGATCTACATCATTGACGCCATGCACAACCCCAATGTGCTTGCTGAACTGACCGCATTCAACCAGAAGTTTGGCTTGCCAGCGTGTACCTTGAAGGCCCTGCCCACCAACGCAGCCTTGCCCTTGGCCGCACCGTCGGCGTCGGCTTGTGAGCTATCTGTGGTGTACGCCACTGCGGCAGGAGGCATGACCGCAGCGGCGCCCGCTTACAACGCAGGTTGGGCCACCGAGATTGCCATGGATGTCCAGTGGTCTCACGCGACGGCGCCCTTGGCCCGCATCGTGTGGATCGAAGTGCGCGATGGCACGCTCAACTGTGTCCTGGG
>CAZHDP010000327.1:0-4309 GCA_964531605.1 uncultured Burkholderiaceae bacterium
GCCGCGTTGGCGACGGGCGGGGTCAGGGTCAAGTTTTCTGCTGAATTGCTCATGCCCCTATTGTCTCAGGCCGCAAGCGCTGCAGCGGCCTGGACAAGGGCTCCATGACGGGTCACATCACCGAGTCACGTCATCGAGCCCCATCCGACGAGATTCAGCGGGCGGGCAGATACCGCGCAGGATCGACAGGCTTGCCCTGACGACGGATTTCAAAATGCAGCTTGACCCGGTCTGCATCGCTGTTGCCCATTTCAGCAATTTTTTGCCCCTTGCGCACAGGTTGGTCTTCTTTGATCAACAGTGTCTGGTTGTGCGCATAGGCGGTGAGGTAGGTGTTGTTGTGCTTCAGGATGATCAGGTTGCCATAGCCACGCAAACCTGAGCCGGCATACACCACACGCCCATCAGCCGCGGCGTAGACCGGATCTCCGGCCTTGCCTGCCAAATCCAGGCCTTTGTTTTTGACATCATCAAAGCCACTGATCAACGCGCCGTTCGTGGGCCAAATCCAGGCGATGCCTTCGTCACCCGAAGCCGCACCAGACGCTGCGCTGGCCGTTGCAGCGGGCGCAGATGCAGCGGCGGCAGGTGTACCAACAGCGCCCGCAGCCGACGCACCTGTGGCCACGGCGGTGCCAGCAGCACTGGCAGCACCCGCGGCCTTGGCGGCCCCCACGCTGGCTGCTGCTGCAGGCAATGCGGTGCCTGAGGGGGCAGACGAAGCCACCACGGGTTTGGTCACCACCCCCGTCTCAGCGGGTGGTGTGACACCTGGCGGAATAACCCGCAAGACTTGCCCCACCTCAATGCGGTTGGGATTGTCCAAATTGTTCCAGCGCACCACATCGCGCCAGCTTTGGCCATTTTCAAGACCGATGCGGATCAACGTGTCACCCGGCTTGACGGTGTAGTACCCAGGTTTGCCCGCATTTTCTGCGCCCGGCAAAGGGGGTTTGTTGTCTGTCGCAGGGGTTGGTGCAGGTGCAACCGGTGCAGCGCTCACCACCTCAGCAGGTGGGCTCAGTTTGCCCACGGAGGGGCCGCGCTCCTCTACGGGCGCACGGCTCACAGGCTTGTTAGAGCTGCACGCCGCCAGCAGCAGCAACGCTGCACACAACCACACACCACGCCATCGCTTTGGCCCTGTCGCTTGCGCTGAATCTTGTTTCATAGCTTCCTTGAATCCCATCATCCCAACCCGGATTTTAGAGGGACGAAATGCACCGCTTCGAGGACAGATTGCGCCAATCCACGAGAAGTTTTGTCGACGATGACCAGGGCCTGCTGCCCCGTTGACGTGACCATGGGAGCGACAAGACGTCCGCCAACCGCCAACTGATCAGTCCAGGCGACCGGCAACGCGTCGCCTCCGGCTGCCGCGATGATGCCCGCATAGGGCGCACCTTTCGGAAAACCTACCATGCCATCACCAAACAGCAAATGAACGTTCGGGATGCGAAAAGGACGCAAATTGTCACGGGCGCGTTCATGCAAGCCACGCAACCGCTCGATGCTGTACACCTCCGTCGCCAAATGCCCCAGCAAAGCAGCTTGGTAACCACAGCCCGTACCAATTTCCAGCACACGGCCCAACAAACCCGACTTGCCTTCTCTCAACAGTTCGAGCATCCGGGCAACCACATTGGGCTTGGAAATGGTTTGACCCAGCCCGATGGGCAAGCTCGTGTCTTCGTAAGCTTGATCGGCCAATCCGGTGTCGACAAAGCGGTGCCGCTCGGTCAGTGAAAACGCTTGCAACACCGCTGCATCTGTGATGCCGCCAGCCTTGAGCTTGGCGACCATGGCCAAGCGGCGCGCGACCGGGTCAGGCGTCGCGCTTCTGGCCATCGACACAGGCAACACGGCCGCCTGGGCCATCCGCTGCTTGGATGCAGCTGGCCGATCGCGGTCAAGCTGAACAGGAAACCGGGGGCGCTGGGTCGTCATGTTGGCGCGCTCAAGGCTGACTGACCCACTGTGACCACGGTGACAGCGCGTTGTAGTCCGTCAAATCGACTTTCAGCGGCGTGATCGACACATGCCCAGCCGCAGTCGCCGCAAAATCAGTGCCCTCGGCATCATCTTTGGCAGGCCCTGCGCCACCGATCCAGTACATGGTCTCGCCTCGTGGGCTGTTTTGCTGAATCACGCGCTCAGCGGCATGTCTGCGCCCCAAGCGGCACACCTTGGGCGCTTTGAGTTGATCGGCAGGCAGGTTCGGCACATTGACGTTGAGCAACCAGGGGCTGGGCTTGTTGCCCTGGGCATCGGCATGCATGAGGTGCAGCACCAAGGCACGGGCTTGCAACGCAGCGGCGTCCAAATGACCCCAGCCTTTTTCGGTCTGCGAAAAAGCGATCGCTGGAATGCCAAACAGGTAACCCTCCATGGCCGCACCCACGGTGCCCGAGTAGATGGTGTCGTCACCCATGTTCGCCCCATTGTTGATGCCAGAGACGATCAAATCAGGGCGGTAATCCAGCAGGCCAGTGAGTGCGATGTGCACACAATCTGCGGGCGTGCCATTCACGTAGCGAAACCCATTGCTGGCACGGTGCACGTACAGGGGCGAATGCAGTGTCAAGGCGTTGGACTTGGCGCTGTTGTTTTGCTCAGGCGCCACCACCTCGACCTTGGCCACATCTTTGAGCGCCTCGTACAGCGCAATGATGCCCGGGGCTTGGTAACCATCGTCGTTGGAAATCAGGATTTTCATGGGATTCACAGGTTGCGCAGATTGTAGGGGGCTGGTCGCTCGTGAGACATGGTTGCCTTGTCGGCCGTCAAGCGCACACCCTATCATCGCCCACGATTGTGTAAGACCTGTTTTGGAGAATATTGCATGCACGCATGGCTTTGCGAGAACCCGGTGGGCGTTGACGCCCTGACTTGGAAAGAACTGCCCACCCCCACGCCCAAAGCGGGCGAGGTGCTGATCGCCATTCAGGCGGCCAGCCTGAACTTTCCGGACCTGCTCATCGTACAAAACAAGTACCAAATGAAGCCCCCACTGCCCTTCGTGCCAGGTTCAGAGTACGCGGGTGTGGTCGAGGCGGTGGGTGAAGGCGTCACACACCTCAAAGTCGGGCAAAAAGTGGCCTGCTTGTCGGGCACTGGCGGTTTTGGCACCCACACGGTGGCACCCGCCGCCCTGTGCATGCCTTTGCCCGATGGCTTCCCCGCCGTAGACGCTGCCGCATTCATCATGATTTACGCCACATCACACCATGCGTTGATTGACCGCGCACAGCTGAAGGCGGGCGAAACGGTCTTGGTGCTGGGTGCGGCAGGTGGCGTGGGCACCTCAGCCATCCAAATTGCCAAAGCCGCGGGCGCCCGCGTGATCGCGGCAGCATCCACCGACGAGAAGTGCGCCCTGTGCAAATCCATCGGGGCTGATGTGACCATCAATTACAGCGAACACGCTGTGCCCAATGCCTTCCGAGAAGCGGTCAAGGCGGCCACTGACGGCAAAGGCCCTGATGTGATTTACGACCCTGTAGGCGGTGATTTTGCCGAACCAGCCTTCCGCTCGATTGCATGGCGTGGACGTTACCTGGTGGTGGGTTTCGCCTCTGGGCCGATTCCTTCCTTGCCCCTGAACCTCACCTTGCTCAAAGGTGCGTCCATCGTCGGCGTGTTTTGGGGCGATTTCTCGCGCCGCGAGCCCAAAGCCAACGCCGCCATGATGGCCGAACTGGCAAGCTGGTACGGCAAAGGCTTGGTCAAGCCCGTCATCGACAAAACGATGCCCATGGCAGACCTGAAAGCGGCCTATGCACGGATGGGCTCGCGCGCCGTGATGGGCAAGTTGGTGTTGGTGAACTGACTGAACGGGCCAAATAAAAAGGCCTTGTGAATTGCTTCACAAGGCCTTTTTTATGTTGGGGTGAGTGATGGGGCTCGAACCCAACTTTGCCAAAACCCCTTGGAACCCGCACCAACACTAGCTTTCGCCTTTTCCAGCCGGTTAAAAAACTAGTGAAAAGTGGATGACCTAAGTGGATGATATCCGGGGCTGAGTATAGCTCCGCCCTCCTGTCAGCTCTGTCAGCTCTGTCAGCTCTGTCAGCTCTGTCAGCTCTGTCAGCTCTGTCAGCAATTTTTGCGCTGCTGACGCTGCACCCTACGGGTTTGCGTGACGAGCGTCTTTCGCTTTACATCAAGGACGAGTTCGCCCAATTTTTGAGGTCTGTCTCCAAGGAGCCAGCCATGCAAAGTGTCCGCGACTATCTGCTGAGGACATACGACAACGGCAACATTGAGCACACGACAACCGTGTCCAGCGTGAAGGTGGAAAACTCTGCCA
>CAZHDP010000328.1:0-4292 GCA_964531605.1 uncultured Burkholderiaceae bacterium
CCAAGCCCGGGCAACACGCCAATGGCCGTGCCCACGGCACAGCCCACAAATGCCCACATCAAATTGATCGGTGTACCCGCTGTGGCAAAGCCTTGGAGGAGTTGGTTCCATACTTCCATCTGGTGATCTCCCTTAAATCCAGCCTGTGCTCGTCAAACCAGGCAAGCTGATCGCCAACACTTTGGTGAACAACAAGAACACGGGTGCTGACAATGCCAAGCCAATGGCGACATCACGCAAGCAACGTTTCAGTGAACCGCCAGGGCGCCCCTCGGACAAGCGCATCCCACGTACCGCCAACACAAAGCACAACGTGCAGCTCAATACAAACCCAATATGGGTGATCAGGGCGGCATTGGCCAGCACGCCCGCTGACAGCCAGGTCATGGCGTGCCAATTGCCCTGCGCAGCACCAGACGGCTCTTCCACCCCTTCAGGCGGTTTACCTTGATACGCCTGCAGCAGGAGCAAAACTCCGCAAATGGCCAAGGCGGCAGAAACCATCCACGGAAAAAAATTGGGCCCTACCCCTGCGTAACCGGCATCCGACGGTATCGAGACCGCCCCCCAGGCCAGCAACGCCGCCAGTCCCAAAACACCCGCCCCCACGAGAAATTGAGGAGACGTATTGGCCTTTTCAGGCTGCGATTCATTCATTGTTGGCTTCCTCCGCCCATGTTTCGTGTGTGACACCAAGGATGCAAAAAAACAGGCCGAGCGTTGATCTCTGCCTGGGGCTTGCATGCCGCCAGCCTGGCTGACCCGTCAGACCATGCCGGACTTCACCATCACCGCACGCAATGAAGCGAATTCGTTGTCGACAAATTCTTCAAAAGCGGCACCTGCCAACAAAGCTGGCGTCCAATTGTTTTTGGCAAGGGATTCAGCCCATGATTTGGACTTGGTGGCCGCGACCACAAGGTCTGTCAACACCTTGCGTTGGTCAGCGGAGATGCCAGGGGCACCGTACACGCCGCGCCAGTTGCCAATCTCGACATTGATGCCCTGTTCCTTCAACGTCGGCACATTGACGCCCTTCAGGCGGGTTGCCGAAGTGACCGCAATCGCGCGCATCTTGCCAGTCTCGATGTATTGGGCAAACTCGCTGTAGCCGCTGCCGCCCACCGTCACGTTGCCACCCAAAATCGCTGCAGTGGCTTCGCCGCCGCCACGGAAAGGCACGTAGTTGATTTTGGCCGCATCGACACCGACTTCGCGGGCGATCATGGCGGCGGCGATGTGTTCTGTGGAGCCTCTCGAGCCCCCGCCCCATTTGACGCTGCCTGGGTCTTTCTTCATGGCTTCAACCACGTCCTTCATGGTTTTGAAGGGTGAACTGCTGGGCAGGACAAAGACGTTGTATTCGCTGGTGAGTCGGGCAATGGGCGTGGCTTGGGTCAAAGAAACGGGTGGTTTACCCGTGATGATGCCCCCGAGCATCACGGCCCCCATGACCATCAAGGCGTTCGGATCGCCTTTGCTGGCGTTCACAAACTGCGCAAGACCCAATGCCCCTGCCGCCCCCCCCTTGTTTTCAAAAGAGACCGCGGCGGCGGCGCCTGCATCTTGCAGCGCCTTGCCCAGTGCACGACCGGTGCTGTCCCACCCACCGCCTGGATTGGCAGGGATCATCATTTTCAAGTTGGCTGCAGCCTGCGCGCTCAGGGGCAAACAACCGACGGCGGCCAAAGCTGCCAATGATTTGAGGAAGGAATCGCGACGCATAGAGGGTCTCCTGGTAATGGCAATTGAGTGAACCCGAATTTTTGATCGGCATGGCTGTCGAACAGCTGTCATGGGGACTAGGGAAATCCCGACCTGCGCCCCAATGTGAGCACGGCAAATCTCATGATTCCCGAAAGAAACCCAGCCCTGAAAGTGGTTCCGCGCTAAGCTTCACGCCATGAAGGTACTGTTGATTGAAGATGACTTGGCGTTGCAAACGACGGTGCAGCGAACCTTAGAGCGCCGAGGCATGACGGTTTCGGTCTGCGCGGACGCCATGCGTGCCATCGACCGTTGGCAGGCCAGCTTGCCGGATGTGGTCCTGCTGGACTTGAGTCTGCCCAAGCGCGACGGCTTGGAGGTACTGCAAGAAGCGCGTGAGCTGGGATTGGCCACCCCAGTCTTGATCATCACTGCCAGGGGCACCATAGGCGACCGCATCATTGGACTCAACACTGGCGCCGACGACTATCTTCCCAAACCCTTTGATTTGGATGAACTTGAGGCCCGAATGCGCGCCCTCGTGCGCCGTGCAAACGGTGGGGCTGGGTCCACGGCGAGCGCGGCATTGGGCGGGGCTGCGCAGACGTTCGCTGGTCTGCATTACGAACCGGAAAGCGGGGCCGTCTACCACCGTGGCACCCCCTTGGAATGCCCCCCCCGAGAACTCGCCATGTTGCGCAGCCTGCTGTTGCGACCTGGACAAGCCGTGGCCAAAGAAAAGTTGTCCAGCGCCGTCTTTCCTGGCGAACGGGATGTGCAGCCGGAAGCCATCGAAGTGGTGGCTTACCGCCTGCGAAAACGTCTGGCTGGGACGGGCGTTGAGCTGGTGACCCTTCGCGGTTTGGGCTATCTGCTCAAGGTCCAAGCATGAGGACTTGGCCTTTCGAGCAACAACTGTCTTTGCGCGACCGGTTGATGCTTGGCATTCTGGTGCCCGTGATGATTTTTGTGGGCATCAGCACCGTGTTGCTGTACCGGCAAGCCCTGGTGGCAGCGGACACGGCCTATGACAGAACCTTGTTGGCCACCGCGAAATCCATCGGTGAACAGCTAGAGGTCAAATCGGAGGGCGGCACGCCCACCATCACCAGCGCAACACCACTCTACTCTGCGCTTGAACCCTTTGAGGCCGACAACCGCAGCCGTCTGTATTACCGTGTGAATGGTTTCAACGGAGAGATGGTTTCCGGGTTTGACGGCATCAAAGCCTACCGTGGGACCCTGCCACAAAAAGGCCCTTACGCCGCGTTGGTGGATTTCTATGACGATGACCACCTGGGCGAGCCGGTGCGTGTGGCGGTTCTTTTGCAGCCTGTGGTCTGGGATCAGGGGCAGGCCATGGTCATGGTGCAGGTCGCGGAGACCCTTGAACTGCGCCAAACGTTGGCCAGGCGGTTGTTGATCGACACCCTGTGGCGCCAGGCCGCCCTGATCATCTTGATTGCGGCCGTGGTCGTGCTGGTGGTGCAACGCGCCACGTTGCCGGTACGCGCCCTCAGTGAAGCCATGCGCATGCGCGCTGAAGGCGATCTCACCCCCCTTCGCAGCCAGACTGACCTCAAAGAAATTGCCCCACTGGTGGCCGCAACCAATCACCTCATGGCGCGGCTGCGCGATCTGCTGGAAACCCAAAAACGCTTTGTTCGCGATACCTCGCACCAGTTGCGCACACCCCTTGCCGTCCTCAAAGCACAGGTGCAGTCGGCACAGCGGGGCGATCTCGACCCGATGCTGGCGTTGGCCGAGATCAACCAAACGGTGGACAGGGCAACCGCACTGGCCAACCAAATGTTGGCCTTGGCCAAAGTTGAACAACTCAAACAGCAAGGGGACGCGCCTGTCCTCAACTGGGCCGACATCGTCAGGGGTGTCGCGCTGGACTTGGCGCCGTTGATCGCCGAACAAGCGCTTGATTTTGAATTGCAAAGCGTTGATGCCCCCATCCGCAGCCATGAATGGGCACTGCGCGAGCTCACCCGCAATCTGCTGCACAACGCGCTCAAGCACTGCCCAAACGCGGGGGGCTTGCATGTCCGTCTGATCACCGGTGACGACCATGCCGCCTTGACGATTTCGGATACGGGGCCAGGGCTGTCGGACACGCAACGGTCACGCTTGTTTCAGCCCTTTGCGTCCGGTGACAGTCAACGGGGGTCAGGACTGGGGCTTGCGATATGCCATGACATCGTGCTGTCACTGGGCGGCACGATTGAGTTGACCAACCGGGTCGAAAAGGGTCTCGTCGCCGGTCTTGACGCGATGGTGAAGCTCCCTTTGGCCCCTTTGCCCCCCTTTGACAACCCTGTCAGCCCCCTCCGAAGGGGGGCTGCGGGCTAATGTCTCACGCCTTAGGTGCCAGGGCAGCTTTGCGGTCTGCGTTCACCTTCTGCGCACTCGGCCGCTCGCCAACCAGCTTCATGTAACCCTTGTAATCCACACCGGCCGCGGCCAGCAGGTCTTCGCCGTAGATGGTTTTGGTGGCCATGCCGACCAAGGGCAAGCTCACATAAGCAGCACAGTCGGCTTGGGTGAACATGTCGCCCGCCACGAAGGGGGCGAATTTG
>CAZHDP010000329.1:0-4258 GCA_964531605.1 uncultured Burkholderiaceae bacterium
AGCCGGTCCACCCGCTGATGCCGATGGCGACTTTGGCCTCTTGGGCCAAGGCTGCGCTGCTGATGAAGGCCAGGGCAGCGATAGAGAGGACGGACTTGCGAATCTGGGGAGAGCACTTCATGACATTTCCTTGGTGAAAAAACAAACAGACATCCACTGACATTCAAACAGCAACCCACAACGGGGGTAATCCGGACAAACCACGCAAGATGCGTGCAAGCTGGCCATTGCGCACCAGCGAGGTGGCGTGCGCAATGTCGGGGGCAATGTAGCGGTCGAGGTGCATGGCCGGACACGCCTCACGCAGCACGGCGTGGACCTGTTCCAGGATGGGCGATGACTTCAGCGGCCGCAAAAACTCAATGGCCTGTGCCGCCGCCAGCAACTCGATGCCGAGGATGTGCGCCGTGTTGTGGATCATGGGTTGCAGGCGACGGGCGGCGAAGGTAGCCATCGACACATGGTCTTCTTGGTTGGCACTGGTGGGCAAACTGTCCACACTGGCGGGGTGGGCCAGCGATTTGTTTTCGGACGCGAGGGCCGCCGCGGTCACGTGCGCAATCATGAAGCCGCTGTTGAGGCCGGCATCAGCCGTCAGGAACGGCGGCAAGCGCGACACGCTGCTGTCGATCAGCATGGCGATGCGGCGCTCAGCGATGGCCCCCACCTCGGCAATTGCCAGCGCAACACCGTCGGCCGCCAACGCAACAGGTTCAGCATGAAAGTTGCCGCCGCTGAGCATGGCTGCACTGTGGCCCTCCGAGGCTGGGAACACCAAGGGGTTGTCGGTCACGGCATTGGCTTCACGCAGCAACACCAGCATGGCGTGGCGCAATTGGTCGAGGCACGCACCGACCACCTGCGGTTGGCAGCGCAAGCAGTACGGGTCTTGCACGCGGTCATCGCCCACTTGGTGCGAGGCGCGAATCTCACTGCCCTGCAGCAAGGCCCGGTAGTACTGGGCCACGTCAATTTGCCCCGGCTGGCCCCGCAAGGCATGGATGCGTGGGTCAAACGGGCCATCGCTGCCGCGAGCTGCATCGACCGTGAGTGCACCTATCGCCAAAGCAGCCTCTAGCACTGGCTCAAACGCCAACACGCCGTGCAGGGCCAACGCGGTCGACGTTTGGGTGCCGTTGATCAATGCCAAGCCTTCCTTGGCGGCCAAACGCAACGGCGCAATGCCCGCCGCCTGCAGCACGGGGGCTGCGGCTTGGCGCTGCCCATCGACCAGGAATTCGCCTTCGCCGATGAGCGCCAGCGTCATGTGTGACAAGGGGGCCAAGTCGCCCGATGCCCCCACCGAACCTTGGCTGGGCACACAAGGCACCAGGCCCGCGTTGTAGACCGCCAGCAAGCTGTCAACCACCACAGCGCGCACGCCCGAGTAGCCCCGCGCCAGGCTGGCTGCCTTGGTCGCCAGCATCAAGCGCACCACTTCAGGGGCAAGCGGCTCGCCCACGCCCACGCTGTGTGAGCGGATCAGGTTCAATTGCAAGGTCTCTAGCGCAGCGGCATCAATGCGGGTGCTTGCCAGCTTGCCAAAGCCTGTGTTGACGCCGTATACCGGCGCATCACCGGCAGCAGCGGCCTGCACCATGGCAGCACTGGCTTGCATGGCGGCGTAGGCTTCGGGTGGGAGCTGCAGAGCAACGCCCCCTTGGTGAACAGCGCGCAAGTCGTCCAGGGTGAGTTGCCCTGGTGACAGGGTCAGCACAGTGGGGCTCATGGTCAGCGCCCCAGCATCGGCAAGTTCAGGTTTTGTTCGTGCGCGCAAGCACGGGCGATCTCATACCCCGCATCGGCATGGCGCATGACGCCTGTGGCAGGGTCGTTCCACAGCACGCGCTCAATGCGTTTGGCAGCGGCATCGGTGCCATCACACACGATGACCACGCCGGAATGTTGTGAGAAGCCCATGCCCACACCACCGCCGTGGTGCAAGCTGACCCACGTCGCACCACCTGCGGTGTTGAGCAGCGCGTTCAACAAAGGCCAATCGCTCACCGCGTCAGAGCCGTCCAACATGCTTTCGGTTTCACGGTTAGGGCTGGCCACAGAGCCACTGTCGAGGTGGTCACGGCCAATGACGATGGGGGCTTTGAGCTCGCCGTTCTTAACCATTTCATTGAACGCCAAGCCTGCACGGTGGCGCTCACCCAAGCCTATCCAGCAAATGCGGGCGGGCAAGCCCTGAAACGCAATGCGCTCGCCTGCCATGTCCAACCAACGGTGCAGGTGCGCGTCTTCGGGGAACAGCTCTTTCATCTTTGCATCGGTCTTGCGGATGTCTTCTGGGTCGCCCGACAAGGCCACCCAGCGGAACGGCCCTTTGCCCCGGCAAAACAAGGGACGGATGTAGGCCGGCACAAAGCCAGGGAAATCAAACGCGTTGTTGACGCCTCTGTCAAACGCCACTTGACGGATGTTGTTGCCATAGTCCACGGTAGGCACGCCCATGGCCTGGAAATCGAGCATCGCTTGCACATGGTCCACACAGCCTTGTGCAGCCGCATCGCGCAAAGCCTCGTGCTGGAACGGGTCGGCTTGCGCGGCACGCCATTGCTCAACGCTCCAACCGGGCGGCAAATAGCCGTTGATCAAGTCGTGCGCAGACGTTTGGTCGGTCACCATGTCGGGCATGAGGCCACCCGCTTTGGCTCGGCGCACCATTTCAGGCAACACTTCGGCAGCGTTGCCAAGCAAACCCACCGACACCGCACGCCCTTCGGCGCAGTAACGTGCCATACGCTCCAGCGCATCGTCAATGTCTCGGGCTTGCTCATCGAGGTACCTGCTGCGCAAACGGAAGTCGATGCGGCTTTGTTGGCACTCGATGTTGAGCGAACAAGCACCTGCAAACGTGGCCGCCAGGGGCTGCGCACCGCCCATGCCACCCAAGCCTGCCGTCAAAATCCAGCGACCAGTCATGCTGCCATCAAAATGCTGGCGGGCCGCTTCGACGAAGGTCTCGTAAGTGCCTTGCACAATGCCTTGACTGCCGATGTAGATCCACGAGCCTGCGGTCATCTGGCCGTACATCATCAACCCTTTGCGGTCCAACTCGTTGAAGTGCTCCCAGGTGGCCCACTTGGGCACCAGGTTGGAATTGGCAATCAACACCCTTGGCGCATCGGCATGGGTGCGAAACACGCCCACGGGTTTGCCTGACTGGATCAGCAGTGACTCGTCTTCGTTCAACTCGCGCAGGGCTTTCAGGATGGCGTCAAAACATGCCCAATTGCGGGCTGCCTTGCCGATGCCACCGTACACCACCAAGGCGTCAGGGTTCTCGGCCACCTCCGGGTCGAGGTTGTTTTGCAACATGCGGTAGGCGGCTTCCGTCAGCCAGTTTTTGCACGACAGGTCCGTGCCACGGGGTGCACGCACGGGGCGAGGGCCAGCAGAAGAAAGGGTCGGGGCGTTCATGGCAGGGCAGTCCTTCAAAACACAAGATTCACAACAATTGGGGTTCACTCTACTTGTCTAGACAAGTTTATGCAAGTAGCATGCCGTCATGGTTTGTACTGATGCCCTGCTTTGATGCTTGATCCAATTCCAGCGAAACGATGCCTCCGATGACTGCTCCCCTGGCCCCATACGCCCGTGTCAAAAGCCACCTCAAGGAGGGTTTGGCCAGTGGTCGCTGGCCTGCGGGGGCTTTGATGCCCTCTGAGGCCGAATTGGTCGCGCAGTTTGGCTTGAGCCGCATGACCGTGAACCGCGCCATCAAAGAATTGCAGAGTGAGGGCTTGATTGAGCGCAGCCAAGGCAAAGGCACCTTCGCCGCACCACTGCACCGGGTGTCATCGCGCCTCACGATCCGAGATTTGCACGAAGAAATCGAATCTGGCGGTCACCACCACCATGCCACGGTTCACCTGTGCCAACAAGAGCAAGCCCCCAAAGCCCTGGCGGAGCAACTCGGCCTGCACCCAGGTGACGCTGTGTTTCACACGCTGATCGTGCACCACCGCGATGCCTTGCCTTTGCAGTGTGAAGACCGCTACGTCAACCCAGCTTGTGCGCCAGACTACCTGAGCGTGGACTTCACGCAAACCACCCCCACGGCCTACCTGCTGCAAGTGGCGCCCTTGTGGCAAGCCCAATACTCGATTGAGGCGGGCCAGCCAACGGCACAAGAGGCTGCCCTGCTTCAGATCGCGCCCACAGACCCCTGCCTGATCGTGGTGCGCCGCACCATCAGCGGGCGACAAACGGGTCAGCCCATCACGTTGGCACGCCTCGTTCACCCTGG
>CAZHDP010000330.1:0-4249 GCA_964531605.1 uncultured Burkholderiaceae bacterium
CGTGCGTCTATCGCATACCGACGGTCATGTCCGGGGCGGTCTTTGACGTAAGTGATTTGCGCTGCGTAGGGCTGGCCGTCAGGGCGCGGGCGCAACTCATCGAGCAAGCTGCACACGATGCGCACGATGTCAATGTTGGGCTTTTCGTTCCAGCCACCCACGTTGTAGGTTTCACCAACGCGGCCCCGCGCCAGCACTTCACGAATC
The DNA here is from genome assembly GCA_964531605.1 of uncultured Burkholderiaceae bacterium. Lineage (GTDB taxonomy): Bacteria > Pseudomonadota > Gammaproteobacteria > Burkholderiales > Burkholderiaceae_C > Defluviibacillus. Next base: position 208 of record CAZHDP010000330.1, read on the forward strand.
GCGCTGCAATGGTCTTTGACATACAACCAATCGCGGATCTGCATGCCGTCGCCGTACACCGGCAGCGGTTTGCCTGCCAAGGCATTCACGATCATCAGGGGGATGAGCTTTTCGGGGAAGTGATAAGGACCGTAGTTGTTGGAACAATTGGTGGTCAGCACCGGCAAGCCATAGGTGTGGTGGTAGGCCCGAACCAAGTGATCGCTGGCGGCCTTGCTGGCCGAATAAGGGCTGTTGGGCTCGTAGCGGTGGGTCTCTGTGAAGGCTGGGGCTTGGCTGTCCAGCGAGCCGTAGACCTCATCTGTGGACACGTGCAGCAGCCGAAATGCCGCCGCCTGATCAGCGGGCAATGCCCCCCAGTAGGCGCGCACGGCTTCGAGCATTTTGAAACTGCCAACGATGTTGGTTTGCACAAAGGCTTCAGGCCCCAAGATGGACCGGTCCACGTGAGATTCCGCAGCGAAATTGACCACTGCACGGGGTCGATAGCGAGACAAAAGCTCAGTCCACAAGGCACCATCGGCGATGTCGCCCTGAACCAGCGTGTGGCGTGGGTCATGGGCTACCGAAGCCAGGTTGGCCAAATTGCCCGCGTAGGTGAGTTTGTCCAAATTGACCACAGGCTCGTCCTGCTGCGCAAGCCAGTCCAGCACAAAATTGGAGCCAATGAAGCCTGCTCCGCCTGTCACCAAAATCATAGGGTTTCCCGGTTTTCTGTCGTCACGGCGAGTCGCCGCAGCGGGTTGCCTGAACACCTTGCCAGCCAGCCTCGCGCACCGGGGATTCTAGGTCAGGTGCGTGGTCAGTCGCAGCGCCGCACGAACCACCAATACCGCCAAAAGGTCACAGAAGTCCACAACCGAGCCAAGCTTTGCACGTGCCACCACAAATACCGCCAGCGCACATGGCTGTGCCGCTGGGCATCGTGGACAACGGTGACCGAGCTTTCACGGTGCAACGGCCACCCCTTGAGCCGTAAACGGGCACAGATGTCAAAGTCTTCACAGTACATGTGAAACCGTTCATCAAACCCCCCGACATGGCCAAAAGCTTGTGCATGGAACAGCATGAACATGCCCGGAAACCAGACAGGAGATGCGCGTCGACCATCAGACAGACGCTGACCGATCAGCACCTCCCAAGGCGTGATGACCCTCCGCTCAGGTGTGGTTGCCGGGGTACCAGGCTCTTGCACCAGCGGGGCGATGACGCCCACAGCAGCAGGCGCGCGGTGAAGCAAGTCCGCCAGCGCATCGCCGCTGAGTTCAATGTCAGGGTTCAACACCAAAAACCAAGGCGTTTGGCACTTGGCGAACGCTTGGTTATGGTTCGCGCCAAAGCCTTTTGGGAGCACATTGACCACCGTTTGGACCGGAAACCCCAACGCCATCGCCTCCACATCCAAAGTCTCGGGCAAGTTCAGTGTCAACACCACCTTGGCGATGCTGGCACGACAACACGCATCGAGTTGCAACAGCAGCGGACGGACCAACGCCGCTTGACCATGGCTGACGATAGACACCGTGATGCTGGCGCTCATCGTGCGTCCAGCAGGTGCTGGGCAAATTCGGCAAACCCGGCACCGCGCTCCGATGGGGTCACGTAACGGGGTTTGTGCAACAGCTGTGACTCAAAACGCCGGACGTTGGCCACCCCAAAGGCCTGCTTGAAGTGCTGAAACATCACCTGGTCGTTGGTGGAGTCACCGATGTAAGCCCAGCGGTCTGCTTCAGAGGCCAAATCGCGCTGGTACAGCTCACGCACCATCCAATGGGCACCAGACCACTTGTTGTGATCTCCAAACCAGGCGTTGATGTGGATGCTGCTGACCGTCACTGTCATGCCTTCGGCCCGCAACAGCGCCACGACACTGTCAATGTCGACCTGTGACAGGTGAGCGAACTCGCTGTGGTCAAACGCGATGTCGGTTTCTCGCCCGGGTGAATCCTGCGCCAGCACGGCACCGGGCACCGCCCGCATCACCTCAAGGGCAATGGCCTGCATGCGGTTGTAGTGCTGGGATCGGGTAACACCATCTTGTTGGTACTTTTTTGATAGCAAAGAATCCATCAATGACGTGCCCAAACTGGGTTTTTTATGGTCAACGATCAAGGCCACAGCACCGTTCTCGACCACGACAGCCTCCACCGGCCAAGTCGCTGCAAAACGTTCACTCCACCCCACTGGCCGGCCCGTGATGGCGATCACGGGCAGCCCGGCCTCTCGCAAACTGGCGAGGGCATGCAGGGCGTCAGGCGTGATGGCGCCATCCGTGGTCAACGTGTCATCGATATCGGTCATCACGCCGACGATGCTTCGCCGATCGGCCACAGGCCAATCGCTCAAAGGGCGCATCATCTCAGCCATACCCTCAGCATCCGTGGGCAATCACTTGTGCAACGCCAGACCAGCATGCTCGCGCAGCGGGTGGAAATGGACCTTGGGGAAACGCTCTTGGGCCAAGCGCACGTCATACGGTGACGTGCACAGGTAAGCCAAGGTGTTGGCGGCGTCTTGCGCCATGCGCTGCGGGTAGGCGTTGACGAACTCGCGCAGGTCTTGAGGGGTGTCTGCGGTGATCCAGCGCGCACCGGTGTATTGGCAGCCCTCAAGGCGCACGTCGGCGTCGTATTCGGCTTTGAGTCGGTGCTGCACCACCTCAAACTGCAACTGACCGACGGCACCCAGCAGCATCGATCCCCCCATCTCTGGGCGGAACACCTGGATCGCGCCCTCTTCCCCCAGCTGCGCCAAACCTTGTTGCAGTTGTTTGGTGCGCAAAGGGTTTTTGAGCAGCACGGTCATGAACAATTCTGGCGCGAAGAACGGCAAGCCCGTGAACTGCAGCGACGCACCATCGGTGATGGTGTCGCCGAGTTGCACGCCACCGTGGGTGGTGAACCCGATGATGTCGCCCGCAAACGCCTCTTCCACCGCCTCGCGCCGCTGGCTCATGAAGGTCACCACGCTGGTCGGACGCAGTTCCTTGCCGGTGCGCTGTACGCGCAGCTTCATGCCTGGCGTGTACTTGCCCGACGCCATGCGCACAAAGGCGATGCGGTCGCGGTGCGACGGGTCCATGTTGGCCTGCACCTTGAACACCACACCTGCAAAAGTCGGGTCTTCGGGTTGGATCTCTTTGACCACGGGCTCGCGGTTCACTACCACGGTGCTGGTGCGCGACTTGGGCGATGGGGCCAAATCCACCAAGGCATCCAACACTTCCATCACCCCGAAATTGTTCACCCCCGAGCCAAAGAACACAGGGGTTTGCTTGCCCGCCAGGAAGTCCTCAGCGTTGAACTGGGGCGAAGCGCCAGTGGCGAGTTCCATGCTTTGCTCGGCCGCTTCGTATTCCATCGGAAAGCGTTTGAGCAAGACTTCACGCTCGGTCAACGGGATGGTTTCAAAGTCTTGGGGCAAGCGCTCGCTGCCCGAGTCAAACACCGTCATGGCCTGGGTGCGCAGGTTCATGATGCCGCCGAACGTCTTGCCTTGCCCCACAGGCCAGGTCATCGGCACGCAGGGCATGCCCAGTTCGCGCTCGACCTCGTCCAGGATGTCCAAGGGGTCACGCACCTCGCGGTCCATCTTGTTCACAAAGGTGATGATGGGCGTATCGCGCTGGCGGCACACCTCGATCAGGCGGCGGGTTTGCGCCTCCACACCGTTGGCCGCGTCAATCACCATCAAGGCGGAGTCCACAGCGGTCAGCACACGGTAGGTGTCTTCCGAGAAATCCTTGTGGCCCGGGGTGTCCAGCAGGTTGATCACGTGCTCGCGGTAGAGCATCTGCATGACCGAGCTGGCTACCGAAATACCGCGCTGCTTTTCGATTTCCATCCAGTCCGACGTGGCATGGCGGCTGGCCTTGCGCGCTTTGACCGAGCCTGCAATCTGGATCGCCCCAGAGAACAGCAAGAGCTTTTCGGTCAGCGTGGTTTTACCCGCGTCAGGGTGCGAAATGATGGCAAAGGTGCGGCGGCGGCGGGTTTCTTCGAGAAAAGACACGGTGTTTTGTTTTCAGAGCGTTTCGGGGGCA
>CAZHDP010000331.1:0-4243 GCA_964531605.1 uncultured Burkholderiaceae bacterium
CGATGGGGGTGCGAGAAATCGTGGACACCATTGGTGAGATCGCGAGCCAGACCAACCTGTTGGCGTTCAACGCGGCCATCGAAGCGGCACGGGCAGGTGAGCATGGATTGGGGTTTTCGGTGGTGGCTGATGAGGTCAGGAAGCTGGCCGAGAAGTCAGCCCTGGCCGCGCGTGAAATTGACAAGCTCATCCATGAGACGGTGTTGCGAGTGGATGAGGGGGGCAGCATTTCGTCGCAGGTTGAGGCGGCATTCGAAAAAATTGTGGCTTCCGTCAAAAGCACCAGCCTGTCCATCGGCGAGATTCACCACGCGACTTCTGAACAAGCAGCGGCCACGCGCAATGTGGCCAACCTGCTGTCAGAGCTTCAGCAGCAAACCCAGCGGGGTTGAGCGTGCCTCCCACCAGCGTCACTGACCTGGCAGCAAGACCCACAACCCAAGCGTTCGCGTTGGTCGAGGTCGGCACGTTGGTGGTGGGTGTGCCCACCCGTGCTGTGGTCCAAGCGATTCCCCGCCCGCAAACACTGACCCCGATTCCGCGCAGCAAAGCGGCACTGGAAGGGGTGTTTTTGCTGCGTGGTCAAGCGGTGCCGCTGATCAACTTGCAACGTTGGATGGCGTCGGACAGCTCCTCAGAGTTGGCGTTGAATCAGGTGTTGGTGCTGCGCGCCGACGACAAACTGCTGGCGATCGTGGTGTCGGCCGTCAAAGGGATGCTGCAGGTCAATCTCAGTGACGTGCACCAAGTCCACCACGATGACGACGCCGAAGAGTTCTTCCATTCGGTGGCGATCGGTGACAACCGAGAGTCCTTGGTTACCCTGCTGGACGTGCAGCGTTTGGCGGTCCAAGCGCAGGTGTGGTCAAACGGCGCTGGCCAGTCAGCGCAGGGGAACGGGCAGGGCCCATCGACCACATCGTTGGCGCACGTCACAGAGACCCATGCCGTGATGCGCTCAGGCAGCGTGTTGCTGGGCATACCCGGGCACGCGGTGGGGGAAGTCATCACGGGCACTCAAGTCAAAAAGATATTTGGCATGAGCAAGGATTTCATCGGCATGGTTCGGTGGCGCCACAAGGATGTTCCGGTGTTGGACTTGGCCCACGCCTTGGGGGCGCCTCAAGTGTCGGCGCAGGCGCCCAAGTGGCTGTTGGTGATGCACACGGGGGATGACTGTCTTGCGTTTTGGGCGGATGAGCTGTGCGCGGTGACAACCTTTCCACGGCAAGGTATCCAGCTCTCCCATGTCGCGGCGGGTGGCATTGAATCGTTTTGCAGTGGCAGTTGCCGCTACCAAGAGGGCGAGCGGGTGTACTTGGTCGATCCTCAAGCCATTTTTGCAGCCAGTCCATTGAGTCGATTGGGTGCGGCACCGTCTTCTGCGTCCAGTGCCCAAGGCGCCATGCTGGCGCTGGCCCACACAGGGCAACCTCAGGGCGACACGGCACATGTAGCGCTCATCGTGTTCAAGAGCAAGTTGAACTGGGCCGCGCCCATGCACGCCATGCACCACATTGTCAAAGTGCCCAGCGCTTTCAAGGCTTCAGGTACCTCGGTGGGCGGTGTGGTTGGCTCCATCGAGTGGAAAGGCATGACTTTGCCCTTGATCGACCTGCGTTTGACGTTTGACACCCAGCCCTCTGCATTGACCGACGCTGCCCGTGTCATCTTCGTGAACCTTGGTGATCACATGGCTGGCCTGCTGGTTGAAGAGGTCCTGGCCCTGATCCCTGGGCACACGGCCTCACGCTCTCAATTTGTGTCACAAGGCATCACCATCGACATGGTGACCGTGGGGACGGGGGAGCAGCAAAAGAGTTATCGGATATTTGACTTGGCTACCTTGGTCAAATCCGCAGGTGAAGGTCTTGCCACCGTCTCAGCCATCGAACCCTGATGGGCTGTCATTGCACGAAGCTGGCTGCGATGTTGATGGTCATGGCCAGCACCACCGTGTTGAACAAGAACGACAGCACACAATGAACCAGGCCGAGTCGGCGCATGGCGGTGCTGCTGAAGGCCACATCGGCGGTTTGGCCTGACGTGCCCACCACGAACGCGCAATACACAAAATCAATGTAGTCTGGCGTGTCTTCACCCGCAAACGCCAATCCCCCGGCTTGGTGTTTGGCCACCGCATCGAAATAGTCGTGGGCATATTGCAGCGCAAACATGGTGTGGGTAAACGCCCAGGACGACAAAATGGTGACAATCACCAAAGCGATGTGGACAGTGCGGTCGGCCAAAGGCAATTGTTTGACGGCCATGAGTTGGGTCACGATGACCAACAGCCCTGTCACCGTCAGCAGGGTCACCAACCCAACGGTGATGCCACGGCTCTCGGCCTGAAGGCGGGCACGCCGGCGCAAGGTTTCGGGCGTGGATCGGGCAATCATGACGGCTGCCAGCAGCAGGTAGCTGCTGGTGCCCACAAACCAGGCCATCAACATCCGCGTGCTTGACTCTGAAACCCCGACCCATGGCGCGACCAGACCCACGGCGACGGCCAGAGCCATGGCGATCAAGAGGCGAGGGTGGGTGTGGTGCATGGTGATGTGGGGTGCATGGGCTGGCATTCGCTCAGGTGACTGTAACCTGTGCACAGCAGCAGGTTGTGGGGGTGTGCTGTTGCAAAATAGCGCCATGACTACCCCTACCTCTCACCCCTCTTCCTCCTCCAGCGTGAACTCCCCCGGCGAAATCACGCCTGTGATGGCCGGACATTTGCTTGTTGATTGCTTGATTGAGCAGGGTGTGACCCATGCCTTCGGTGTGCCGGGAGAGAGTTATTTGGCGGTGCTCGATGGGTTTCATGCCCGACAAGACCAGATTCAGTTTGTGATTTGTCGGCAAGAGGGCGGCGCAGCGTTCATGGCCGATGCGGCTGGCCGTGCCAGCAACCGACCTGGCGTGTGCTTTGTGACCCGCGGCCCCGGCGCGACCAACGCGTCGATAGGCATCCACACGGCGTTTCAAGACTCGACACCAATGGTGCTGTTCATCGGCGATGTGGCCAGCGACATGCGTGACCGTGAAGCGTTCCAAGAGGTTGATTTTTGCAGCTTCTTTGGCCCCAGCACCAAAGGCATGGCCAAGCGTGTGGAGCGCATTGACGACGCCCGCCGCATTCCCGAGTACGTGGCGCGAGCCTTTGCCACGGCGATGAACGGGCGCCCAGGGCCAGTGGTGTTGGTGCTGCCCGAAGACATGCTGACACACATGGTGAGCGCGTCTCCCTTGCCACGCGTGGACGCCGTGGAGTCGTGGAGTGACCCCGGCTCATTGCGTCGCTTGCGTGAAATGCTGCTCGAGGCCAAGCGACCTTTTGTGATCGCTGGCGGAGGCGGCTGGACACCGCAGTCGGCGCAGGCACTGCAACGCTTTGCTGAAAACTGGAAGTTGCCGGTGGGCAATGCCTTTCGCTTCCAGGACACGTTTGACAATCAGCATCCGCTGTATGCGGGTGATGTGGGCATTGGCATCAATCCCAAGCTGGCTCAGCGCATCCGCGAGAGTGATTTGGTCATTGCGATGGGCCCGCGCTTGGGCGAGATGACCACGGGCGGCTACACCTTGCTGCAAGCGCCCAAGCCACTGCAAAAGCTGGTCCACATCCATGCCAGCGCGGAAGAGTTGAACCGCGTGTACCAAGCAGATCTGGCCATTCAAGCCACGATGAATGCGGCGGCACGTTCGTTGGAGGTGTTGACAGCCCCGGTGAGCGTGGCATGGGAGGACTGGACTGCACGAGCCAATGCAGACTACGTGGCGAACCTGGTGCCACAGGCTTTGCCCGGTGACGTTGACATGCCCGCCATTGTGGCGAGCTTGCAGAAGCATTTGCCGCGCGATACGTTCATCACCAACGGTGCGGGCAACTTCGCGAGCTGGGTGCATCGATTCTTCCAATACGAGGGTTTGGCCAAGGGTCACAAGACGCAGTTGGCGCCCACGGCAGGCAGCATGGGCTACGGTGTACCGGCGGGCATCGGGGCGAGCATTGCCACTGGGCGATTGGCGTTCACGATTGCAGGTGACGGCGACTTTTTGATGAATGGCCAGGAGTTGGCCACAGCCATGCAGTACGGCGGCAAGTCCATCATCGTGCTGCTGAACAATGGCATGTACGGCACCATCCGCATGCACCAGGAGCGTGAGTACCCCACGCATCAAGCGGGCTCGCAATTGCAAAACCCCGATTTCGCCATGCTGGCGCGGGCCTATGGCTATGCTGGCGTGC
>CAZHDP010000332.1:0-4238 GCA_964531605.1 uncultured Burkholderiaceae bacterium
GCAGATGGGCTTTCAGCCACTCCAACACGCTGTCTTTGCCCGCGCCTGACGGACTCAGTACATAGATGAGCACCGGGCTCATGGCGCCAGCGGGAACTGGTCCAGCACCACAAAGTCTGCGCCCGGCTGGGGCTCGGCAAACAAGGTCAGGCTGTCCATGTGGTCGGGCGTCTTTCCATCGAAATGCCGCTGCGCAGCGGTCTGCAACGCCTGCACTTCTTGGGGGGCACGACCGTGCAAGCCCCCTGTGAGCGACATGTGAAACCGGAAGTGCTCGAACACATACGGGTAACCCCAAGCCACCAGCATCGCGTCTTCGGCAGCGGTTAGCGGCGCTTTGCGGCGGCGCTGCAACTCGGCCTCCGACAGCGGGGCTACCAAGGCATGCAGCTCACGCACACAAGCGGCTGCAATGTGGTCCAGACCGGTGGTGTCACCCACGGGAGTCAGTGCCAGAAAGTCATCCAGATGGCTCACCTGCAAGCGGGGCATGGGAATGGTGCTCAAGCTCCCCGCCAACTGCGCCATGCGCTCACGCAGTTGCTGCAGATTCACACTCGCCGCCAAGGTGAAAGGCGCTTTCAAGGTGGCGTGCCAGCCATAGCGGCGGGGTGCTGCGGTCAGCTCTGCAAGGGCCAGGGGTGACATACCGTTCACCACCGGCTGCACCCGCAACGACCCATCATGCGCACAGCGCCCCAGCCACTGGCTGCCGGCTTGCCATGCATCGCTGCCCATGGCGGGGGCGTAATACACCGCATAGCGGTGGTAGTGGGACTCAGTCATGGTGGTTCACCATCAGGTTGACGCGGTCCCCGGCAAACCAGGTCAGTGCGAATTCGATCGGTACGCCGGCTGTATCCACGTTCACACTCTCCACGCGCAGCACCGGCCGGTTCACCGGCTGGCGCAAGTGGGCGGCTATGTCCGCCTCCGGCATTTGGGCGGTGATACGGCTTTCCTGCCGGGTGTAGTCCGCCACACCGGCCGCATGAAAGGCTGCGGTGATGGAGCCGGTCTGCGCGACCACCATATCCAGCCCTTCGAAGCGGGGCAAAGGAAAGGCCCGTTCACTCACATGCAGCGGCAGGCCTTGGGCCTCGCCCAACACCTCCAGCACCAGCACCTTGCTGCGCGCAGGCAGGGCCAAGGCCGTGGCTTGTGTTTTGGTGGCCCGCTCGGTGCGCACCGACAGCACCTGCAAGCCGCCTTTGAGCCCTGCATGCGCCAGGTTCTGCTGATGGCGCGTGCGCTTGGCCAGCATCAGGTCGACTGCAAAGTCTTCCACGTAAGTGCCGCTGCCCTGAGCGATGCGCACCAGCCCTTGGCTGGACAGGCTCGCCAGCGAACGGCGGATGGTGTGCCGGTTGACTCCGAACTGTTCGGCCAGCGCATGTTCCGACGGCAGGCGCTGCCCCGGGCGGTAGGCACCGCGACCGATGGCATCGGCAATGTCGGAGGCGATGCGCGTCCAGAAACTCTCTTTGGTGCCGCTCTCTGCGGCTGCGTCGATGGAAGTAATGCTTGTCATGAAACCTACATACCCGCTGGATAAGCTGCGGACAGATTCTAAATTTGTCTATACAACTTTCAGGGTACCACTGCGATGTTTCACGCATTTGACAATGACGGACCGCCCCGGCACACCACCCGCCCGGACTGGATGGCGCTGCTGGCCAGAGCCCCGTTGGACCTCCTCGAATCCGCCCTCGCTCCTTATGCGGCGCAAGCCCCGCAATGGCTGCGCCAGCCCGAAACCGGGCTCTACATGGTGCAAGGCCGTGCAGGGGCAACCGGTGAGCGCTTTAACCTCGGTGAAGTCACCGTCACCCGCTGCGCGCTGCGTCTTCCCTCCGCCTCTGCGGCCTCCGGCCACACCGTGGGCGTGGCGTATGTGCTGGGTCGCTCGCGCCGCAAGGCCCACCTCGCCGCTGCAGCCGATGCCCTGCTGCAGGACCCAGCCCACCACGACGCGCTGAACGAGCAGTTGCTCCAACCCGTGCGCCGCCACCTGGCTCTGCACAGCGCACAGCGCCACGCCAAAGCACAAAGCACCAAGGTGGAGTTCTTCACCGTGGCGCGTGAATCCGGCGGCGAAGATGACGAAGGAGACCAGGAATGAACACCCCCGACCTCAGCACCTTGGGTGCCGGCTTCAGCCACGAAGCGTTGGGCAGCCAGGCCGTGTTCCGACAGGCCCTTCAAGCCCTGTCGCACCCCGGCCGCTGCATCGCAGTGCCCAACGACGCACAAGTGCCTGAAGGTGCCCACCCGGCCTCGGCCGCCTTTCTGCTCGCCATGCTGGATTCGGATTGCCGCGTCTGGCTCTCACCCCGCCTGGCCTCCGGCCCTGCCGCGCTCTGGTTGCAATTCCATACCGGCTGCACCGTGGTGCCTTCGGCTGCAGATGCTGCCTTCGTCTGGGTCGCGCAAGGCGACGCCATGCCCGCCCTGCACGAACTGGAGCACGGCTCTGACGCCTACCCCGACCAGTCCGCCACCTGCGTGATCGATGTGGCCAATCTGACTTCTGCGCATGAGGACGTTGCTTGGGAGCTCAGCGGCCCCGGCATCCAAAGCACCCAAGCACTCACCGTGCAGGGCCTGCCCACTGACTTCACCCGCCAATGGGCCGCCAACCAAGCGCGATTCCCCCGTGGAGTAGATGTGTTTCTGGCCAGCGAAAGCCATTTGGCAGGCCTGCCGCGAACCACGCGCATTGCAATACCCGGAGGACGCTGAAGATGTACGTTGCCGTCAAAGGCGGGGAAACCGCCATCCTCAACAGTTACGAGCTGCTGGCTGCCCAGCGCCGTGGTGACCCGGCGTTGCCGGAGCTCAGCATTGCGCAAATCCGTGAGCAACTCAAACTGGCCGTGGACCGGGTGATGAACGAAGGCTCGGTGCACGACCCCGAGCTCGCAGCCCTGGCCATCAAGCAAGCCAGCGGTGATCTGGTGGAGGCCATCTTTTTGCTGCGCGCCTACCGCGCCACCTTGCCCCGCCTGGGTAACACCGTGCCTTTGAAAACCGAACGCATGCAGCTGGATCGCCGCATCTCGGCCACCTTCAAAGACTTGCCCGGCGGTCAGGTACTGGGCCCCACCTACGACTACACCCAACGCCTGCTGGACTTCACCTTGCTGGCCGAAGGCCGCACGCCGGTAAGCAGCGCGCCTGCGGCGCCCGTGGCTGGTAGGCAAGCGTCCATCACCCCGCGTGTGGTGGATCTGCTCAATGACGAAGGGCTGATCGAAACCCGCCCCATTCCGCCGGGTGATCCAGCGCCCGTGGACCTGACCCGCGAGCCCCTGCGCTTCCCGGCAGCCCGTGCCACCCGCTTGCAAAACCTGGCCCGCGCGGACGAAGGCTTCTTGCTCTCCATGGCTTACTCGACCCAGCGCGGCTACGCCCACAGCCACCCCTTTGTGGGCGAGGTGCGCTTTGGCAGCGTGGCGGTGGAGATTGAGCCGGAAGAGCTGGGCTTTGCCATCTCCATCGGCGACATCGAAATCACCGAATGCGAAATGGTCAACCAGTTCGCCGGCAGCAAGACCGAACCACCGCAGTTCACTCGCGGCTACGGCCTGTCTTTCGGCCACTGAGAGCGCAAGGCCATGGCCATGAGTCTGGTGGACCGTGCGTTGCGCGCGGATGAGCTGGGCGAGGCCATTGAGTCACCTGCACAAATGCAGGAATTTGTGCTGTCGCACAGCGACAGCCTGGAGGCTTCCGGCTTTGTGCAACACCTGAAATTGCCGCACTACGTGGACTTCCAGTCCGAGCTGGAACTGATTCGCAAAATGCGCGCCGCCGCTGTGGAGGACACCACCCCATGAACGCCCGCCTGGAAACCACCTTGCCGGATACCGGCCACACCGCGGACGAGGTGCAGCAGCACTTCAACTTCGCGTACCTGGATGAGCGCACCAAGCGCATGATCCGCCGCACCATCCTGAAGGCGGTAGCCATCCCCGGCTACCAGGTGCCCTTCGGTTCCCGCGAAATGCCCTTGCCCTATGGCTGGGGGACCGGCGGCATTCAGGTCACCGCCGCAGTCATCGGCCCGGATGAAGTCCTCAAGATCATTGACCAGGGTTCGGACGACACCGTCAACGCGGTCAACATCCGCCGCTTCTTCCAGCGCACGGCCGGCGTGCAAACCACCACCCGCACGGCGGAAGCCACGCTGATCCAGACCCGCCACCGCATCCCCGAGACGCCGCTGGCCGAAGGCC
>CAZHDP010000333.1:0-4223 GCA_964531605.1 uncultured Burkholderiaceae bacterium
CAGGTTGTGGGGCTTGTGCACTTCGAGCACGTAGCTTTGCAGCATGGTGTCGTGCACATAGCCCTGCACCTCGATGCCATGGTTGGCGAACACATGGCGGTCGTATTTGATGTTCTGTCCGAGCTTGTGGCGCGATGCGTCTTCCAGCCAAGGTTTGAGCTTGGCCAGCACCTCGTCACGCGGCAGCTGCGTGGGCGCATCGGGGTAGGTGTGTGCCACGGGGATGTAAGCGGCCTCACCGGGCTTCACGCTGAAGCTGATGCCCACAATGTCGGCCCGCATGTCATCCAGTGATGTGGTTTCAGTGTCGATGGCGGCCAGTTCGGCCCCTTGCAGCACCGCAAGCCAAGCGTCGAAACGGTCCCAGGTAAGCACGGTTTCGTAGTTGCGCTCGCTGGCTTGAGACGCTGCGGGGGCCACGTCGGCAAACAGGTCGTCGGTGGTGCCTGGCGCAGCGGGTTTGGCCAGTGCTGCGGCAGGGCCTTGCCTGCCCGATGGCGCACCGTCACCCGCGGGTCCAGCCATGGCTTTGGCCAGGCCTTTGAAGCCAAATTTTTCGTAAAACAGCTGCAATGCGGCCCGATTTTCGGCGCTCAAGGTGATGGCATCGAGCGCGGGCAAGCCCGCCACATGGGCGGAAAGGTCACAGTCGGTGCGGATGGTGAGCAGCTCGCGCGCCTTGGGCAGCCAATCGAGGGCAGCACGCAGGTTTTCGCCTGCCACGCCTTTGATCTCGCCCGCCCGAGCGACCAGGGCTTCCAGATTGCCGTATTCCTGCAACCACTTGGCGGCCGTTTTGGGGCCAACCTTTTGCACACCGGGCACGTTGTCCACGGCATCGCCCACCAAGGTTTGGTAGTCGATCATCAGGTGCGGCGGCACGCCAAACTCAGCGGTCACACCGGCCACGTCACGGCGTTTGCCGTTCATGGTGTCGATGATGGTGATGTGCTCGTCCACCAATTGGCTCAGGTCTTTGTCACCGCTGGAGACGATCACCTCGATGCCTTGGCGGGCTGCGGTCACGGCCAGCGTGCCGATCACGTCGTCGGCTTCGACACCGGGCACGGCCAACACCGTCCAGCCCAAGAGGGCCACCATCTCGTGGATGGGGTCGATCTGGCTGCGCAGGTCGTCCGGCATGGGCGAGCGGTTGGCTTTGTAAGCGGGGTACAGGTCGTCTCGAAACGTCGGGCCTTTGGCGTCAAACACACAGGCCGCGTAGAGCGCAGGCACATCGCGCTTGAGGCTTTGCATCATGTTCACCATGCCGCGGATCGCCCCAGTGGCTGGACTGCTGGGGTCACCCGCCACGGCACGCAAATCAGGCATCGCGTGGAAGGCCCGGTACAGGTAGCTGGAGCCATCGACCAGCAGCAGTGTTTTTTTGTCGCTCATGGCGTGATTGTGCACGTCCGTGCCTGCCCGACCACAGCGGTTCACCCCTCTACAATCCGGGCATGCAAGCTGATCGAATGCGCTCCCCACTGACGCTGACCCGTGGCGCCACCTTGACCCCAACCGTGCGTTGGACAGCCATGGCCTTGATGTGGGCGCTGGGCGCCAGCATGGCCTGGGGTCAAACCAACCTTCAAAACCCCGGTTCCGGCAATACCATCAACCCTGCATTGCTACAAATAAGTGAGCAGTCGAATGACCTGCCCGACGACCGGCGGCTGCCCCGCATGGAACGCGCTCACTTTGAAGATGACGGCAGCACGATAGACGAAGTCCGCATCGGCGGTGAGACCCGCAGCGTGACGGTGCAACCCAAAGCCAACATGCCCGCCTACGAGATTCGCCCCACCAACGGCGCCCGCCGTGCCCATACCGTTGACGCCAACGGCAGCCCACGGGTCTGGAACCTGTTGAACTTTTAAGACCGATGGACCATGGCTGTATTCACCGAGGTAAGTCCCAAGGAAGCTGCTGCGCTGATGACGCAACTGAAGTTGGGCAACCTGACCGAGCTGCGCGGCATTCAAGGCGGCATCGAAAACACCAATTACTTTGCCACCACCGACGAGGGCGAGTACGTGTTGACACTGTTTGAGCGCCTGAGCGCCGAGCAGTTGCCGTTTTATTTGCAACTGATGAAGCACCTGGCCCAGCGCGGCATCCCGGTGCCCGACCCGGCAGCAGACCCCCGACCACGCAGCCAGGGCAGCTTGATCCACACAGTGGCAGGCAAGCCAGCAGCTGTGGTCAACAAGTTGGAAGGCAAAAGCCAGTTGACCCCTCAAGCGGTTCACTGCGCAGCGGTCGGCGACATGCTGGCCCGCATGCACCTGGCCGGCGCTGACTTTGACCTGAGCCAACCGAATTTGCGTGGCCTGCCGTGGTGGAACGACACGGTACCCGTCGTGCTGCCTCACCTGGAAGCAGACCAAGCGCAATTGATACGCGCCGAATTGGCCTACCAAAACCACATCGCAGCCAGCCCCGAGTACGTGGCATTGCGCCGTGGCCCGGTGCATGCAGACCTGTTCCGTGACAACGTGATGTTCGACGGTGAGCAACTCACCGGATTTTTTGATTTTTATTTTGCGGGCGTGGACACCTGGCTGTTTGACTTGTCGGTGTGCCTGAACGACTGGTGCATCGACTTGGGTACCGGCGTGCTCGACCCCGTGCGCTTGCGCAGTTTTTTGGCAGCCTACGAAAACGCCAACCCGCTCAATGCCGCTGAACGCCAACTGCTCCCCGCCATGATGCGGGCTGCCGCGCTGCGCTTTTGGGTGTCTCGCCTGTGGGACTTCCACCTGCCACGCGATGCCGCCTTGCTGACCCCGCATGATCCCACCCACTTCGAGCGTGTGCTGCGCGAGCGGGTGCAACGGCCGGTCACCCTGGCATGGGCGGCATCACTGTGAAACTCAACATCGTTCCTGCCCGCCGTGGCGTCCACTGGGTCAAGCAAGGCATCAAAACCTTTTTCAAACAGCCCTTGGCCATGATCGGTCTGTTCTTCATGTTCATGGCCGCGATGTCCATCGCCACCATGTTGCCGTTCGTCGGCAGTGTCATCGCCATGATGTTTTTGCCTGGGGCCACACTGGGCTTGATGGCTGCGTCCAAAGAGAGCACTGCAGGTAAATTCCCGATGCCCTCGATCTTGGTCATGGCCTTTCGTGCCGGTCGACAAAGGCTGCAGGCCATGCTGGTGCTGGGGGCGTTGTACGCGGGCGCCTTGTTGTTGGTGATGGGTGCCACCACGCTGGTCGATGGGGGTCAATTTGCCCGCCTCTATTTGTTTGGCGGCAAGATCACAGACGAGCTGCTCAACGCCAACGATTTCGTGTCAGCGACCTGGCTGGCCATGGGCCTGTACATCCCGGTGTCAATGGTGTTCTGGCACGCGCCGGGCCTGGTGCACTGGTATGGCGTATCGCCCGTGAAAAGCCTGTTTTTCAGTGGCGTGGCATGTTTGCGCAATGTGTGGGCCTATGCCGTTTACAGTGCCGTGTGGATGGGTATTTTTTTGGCGATGGGCTTGACGGTCACGACCATCGCAGCCATCAGTAGCAACCCTGGCCTGCTGGGTGTGATGTTGCTGCCCTCGGCCATGCTGATCGTGGCTGTGTTTTTCACGTCCATCTATTTCACGTTTGAAGACAGCTTTGTTCCGTCTGAATTCGACACGCCGAGCCTTGAAGAAAGTCAGCACCCATGAGCCCACAGCCCTTCTCTCACTCTGACCGCCACGAACTGCAAAGCCGCACCGAGGACGAGGTCAGCTGGTTTCAGCGGCGTGCATTCCTGAGCGCTGCTGGCGCCTGGACTGCAGCAGGTGGCTGGTCTGCTGCGCATGCCCAACAGCGCAGCAACGTGGTCGATGTGCGGGGTGATGCGCTGGTCAATGGCCAAGCCATCCGGCGCGAGCAAACCATCCAGACGGGTGACCACGTGCAAACGGGGCCAGATTCCAGCTTGGTCTTTGTGATCGGCAATTCCTCTTTCTTGGTGCGCCAGAACACCCGCATGACGGTAGAACGTGGCACCACCTTGTTCACCGTGTCGGTGCTGCGCTTGCTGACGGGCGCCGTGGCCAGCGTTTGGGGCAAAGGCACACCCAGGCGCATCGTCACCCCTACCTTGACCGCCGGCATTCGGGGCACCGGCGTGTACACGGAAGTGCTGGAAGCTCAAAATTACCGCAGCTACTTTTGCAACTGCTACGGCACGGTGGACCTCAACGCCAGCGGTAGCACAGCGGTGAGTCA
>CAZHDP010000334.1:0-4202 GCA_964531605.1 uncultured Burkholderiaceae bacterium
GGCTGATCGTGATGCAACTCGTTGTGCGGGTTCGCTTGTTTTGATCGGGTTAAGACATTCGTTTTGCGGGGGATAAGCTGTGCTGTTGACGCTGGTCATCATTTATTTGCTCGTCACGATCGCCATTGGTTTGTATGCGGCCAAGCGGGTGAAAAATTCGGCCGACTTCGCGATCGCGGGCCGCAGTTTGCCCATGGTGATGATTGTCACCACGACGTTTGCCACCTGGTTTGGTTCGGAAACCGTGCTGGGCATCCCTGCTAAATTTGTCAACGGGGGTTTGAACGGCGTGGTGGAAGACCCCTTTGGTGCAGGCACCTGCCTGATCCTGGTGGGCTTGTTTTTCGCTCGCAAGCTCTACCAAATGACCTTGTTGACCATCAGCGACTACTACCGCCATCGTTATGGCCGGGCGGTTGAGGTGCTGTGTTCTTTGATCATCATGTTGAGCTACCTCGGTTGGGCGTCTGCGCAAGTGACGGCGCTGGGCTTGGTGTTCAACCTCTTGTCCGGTGGCGCCATTGGCTTGACCGAAGGCATGGTCATCGGCGTGGTGTCCATTTTGGCTTACACGCTGTTTGGCGGCATGTGGTCGGTGGCGGTGACCGATTTCATCCAGATGATCATCTTGGTGGGTGGGCTGTCGATACTGGCTGTGTTCGCGGGCAACATGGCCGGTGGGGCCGACAAGGTGCTGGCACTGGCGGTCAGCCAAGACCTGTTCCGATTTTGGCCAGAACCGACGTTCAAGGACATCGTGTTCTTTTTTGCAGCGTCGATCACGATGATGCTGGGCTCGATTCCGCAGCAAGACGTGTTTCAGCGCGTGATGTCAGCCAACAGCACCCGCGCCGCCACCCATGGCCCGGTGATCGGCGGTGTGTGCTACATCCTGTTTGCGTTTGTGCCCATGTTTTTGGTGGCCAGTGCGGTGCTGATCATGCCCGAGCAAACGGCAGCTTTGCTCAAGGAAGACCCTCAAAAGGTGCTGCCCACGCTGGTGATGGAGCGGATGCCCTTCGTGATGCAGGTGCTGTTTTTTGGGGCACTGCTGTCGGCGATCAAGTCCACGGCATCGGCCACCTTGTTGGCGCCCAGTGTCACGTTTGTGGAGAACATCTGGCGGCAGTTCAACCCCCGCATGGGCGATCACCAGGAGCTCAAAACCATGCGCATCACCGTGCTGGTGTTCAGCGCTTTGGTGTTGTTTTACGCGATCCAAATGCAGGGGACGCCGATTTACGAGATGGTGTCTGGCGCCTACCAGGTCACCCTGGTGGGGGCATTCATCCCCTTGGTCTCCGGCTTGTACTGGAAGCGCGCGTCGACCCAGGGGGCCATTTTTTCGATCATTTTGGGCTTGGTGACATGGGGGCTTTTCGTGATCACCCCTGCCGGGACGGAGCTTCCTGCACAGTTGATGGGGCTGTTGGCCAGCCTGGTCGGCATGGTGTTGGGGTCTTTGGGGCCGCAGGCCATTCCTCGGCGCGGACACGTTTGAGTCAGCGTCAGTCCGCAACATGACGCCTTATAATTGAGGGTTTTGCACCTTCACCCCCCATAGACCCCAGTCATGCCTATCTACGCTTACAAATGCGAGTCCTGCGGGCTGTCCAAGGACGTCCTGCAAAAAATTTCTGATGATCCGCTGACCACCTGCCCCTCGTGCGGCAAAGCCTCGTTCGTCAAACAGCTGACGGCGGCCGGCTTCCAGCTCAAAGGCTCAGGTTGGTACGCCACTGATTTCAAGGGTGGTGGCACTTCTGCGCCTGCCACGGAAGCCAAGACGGAATCTAAAGCCGATACGGCAACCCCAGCGCCAGCCAGCACGCCAGCACCAGCCAAAGCCGATGCTGCGCCCAGTGCTTCTGCGGGCGGATGTGGCGCTTCCTGCGCCTGTCATTGAGACCAATGATGGCTTCTCTTCGCAAATGGCTCTTTGCTGGCTTGCTGGTCACCGCACCTCTGGGCATCACTGTTTGGGTGGTGCAGTGGATCCTTTCCACCCTGGACCAGACCTTGTTGATCTTGCCCGCCAAATGGCAGCCTGATGCGTTGATTGGTTTTCACATCCCGGGTTTCGGGGTGTTGCTGGCCATGGCCATCCTGTTGCTGGTCGGCGCCGCTGTCAGCAACTTTGTGGGCAACAAAATCATGGAATGGGGCAACGGCTTGTTGCACCGCATTCCCGTGGTTCGTTCCATTTATTCAGGTGTGAAACAGGTGTCAGACACCCTGTTTTCTGAAAACGGCAACGCCTTCAGAACGGCGGTGCTGGTCCAGTGGCCACGGCCAGATGTGTGGACTATCGGTTTCGTCACAGGCACGCCTGGAGGTGATGTGGTCAACCACCTGGATGGTGACTACCTGAGCGTGTACGTGCCTACCACCCCAAACCCAACGGGCGGGTATTTTGTGATGCTCAAAAAGAGCGATTGCATTGAATTGAACATGAGTGTGGACGATGCCTTGAAATACGTCGTCTCCATGGGTGTGGTGGTGCCGGGCAGCGTTGCGCCACAAGACAAATAAGCCCACTGCACCCGTTTGCCAACCGTTTTGATCCGAGAGAAAACCAAATGACCATGCGCTCCCACTATTGCGGTCTTGTGACCGAAGCCCTGATGGGCCAAACCGTGACCCTTTGTGGCTGGGTCAACCGTCGCCGTGACCATGGTGGCGTGATTTTTGTGGACGTGCGTGACCGCGAAGGGTACGTGCAAGTGGTGTGCGACCCTGACCGTGCAGACACCTTCAAAGTTGCTGAAGAAGTGCGCAATGAGTTCTGCGTTCAGATCAAAGGCCTCGTGCGTGCGCGGCCTGAAGGCACCACCAACGACGGCCTCAAAAGCGGCAAGATCGAGGTGCTGGCCCACGAGCTGACTGTGCTCAACCCGTCCGTCACGCCGCCGTTCCAAATTGACGACGACAACCTGTCTGAAACCACCCGGTTGACCCACCGTGTGCTCGACCTGCGCCGCCCGGCCATGCAGCGCAACCTCATGTTGCGTTACAAGGTCACCATGGAGGCGCGCAAGTTCTTGGACGCCAACGGGTTCATTGACATTGAAACGCCCATGCTGGGCAAGTCCACGCCTGAAGGCGCGCGCGATTATTTGGTGCCTAGCCGTGTGCACGATGGCAGCTTCTTTGCGCTGCCCCAGTCGCCACAGCTGTTCAAGCAGTTGTTGATGGTGTCCGGTTTTGACCGCTACTACCAAATCACCAAGTGTTTCCGCGACGAAGACTTGCGTGCCGATCGCCAACCCGAATTCACCCAGATCGACATCGAAACCTCTTTCATGACCGAAGAAGACATCCGCGAGATGTTTGAAGGCATGATCCGCAAGGTGTTTTTGCATGCCGCGAACGTGGACTTGGGCAACTTCCCCGTGATGGCCTACGGCGAGGCGATGCACCTGTACGGCTCTGACAAGCCTGATTTGCGCATCAAGCTGCAGTTCACGGAATTGACCGAGCTGATGAAGTCGGTCGAATTCAAGGTGTTTGCTGGCGCTGCCAACATGCCCAATGGCCGTGTGGTGGCCTTGCGTGTACCTGGTGGCGGCGCGGAAGGTGGCTTGAGCCGTGGTGAGATTGACGGCTATACCGAGTTCGTCAAGATTTACGGTGCGAAGGGCTTGGCCTACATCAAGGTCAACGACGTGGCAGCTGGGCGCGAAGGGCTGCAAAGCCCCATCGTCAAAAACCTGGACGATGCCACCTTGGCCGAAGTTCTGGCCCGCACCGGCGCACAAAACGGCGATTTGCTGTTCTTTGGCGCTGACAAGGCGAAGGTCGTGAATGACGCCATCGGCGCGTTGCGCATCAAAATCGGTTTGAGCGCTTTCGGCAAGAAAACCGGTTTGTTTGAAGACCGTTGGGCACCGCTGTGGGTGGTGGACTTCCCGATGTTCGAATACGACGAAGAAGGCCAACGCTGGTCTGCCGTGCACCACCCCTTCACTGCCCCGAAAGACGGTCACGAAGACCTGATGGACACGGCACCTGAAAAGTGCATCGCCAAAGCCTACGACATGGTGTTGAACGGCATTGAGATGGGCGGCGGCTCGGTCCGTATCCACCGCGAAGAAGTGCAGAGCAAGGTGTTCCGTGCCCTCAAGATCAACGCCGAAGATGCGCAAAACAAATTCGGCTTCTTGCTGGATGCTTTGCAGTACGGTGCACCTCCCCATGGCGGC
>CAZHDP010000335.1:0-4187 GCA_964531605.1 uncultured Burkholderiaceae bacterium
CGCGAATTGAGCATAAGCGGATGTGGCCATACCGCACGCCATCAGGGCACATACCGCTATTGATTTGAGAGCATTACGTTTGAACACAGGAGTCTCCTTTTGATTGAATTGAACCGAACACACACGAAAAATCAACGCATCCACCACTTGAGCGGCACCATCACCAAGTCAGGGAATATCACCAACAAGAACAACACCACCAACTCGGCCAGCAAGAAAGGCAGTACACCTTTGAAGGATTCGTCCATGTTGATTTTGGCGACCCCACAGACCACATTGAGCACCGTGCCCACAGGTGGCGTGATCAGGCCAATGGCGTTGTTCATGATGAAGAGCACACCAAAGTACACCGGATCGATACCGGCCTTGATCACCACAGGCATCAACACGGGCGTCAAAATCAGCACGGTTGGGGCAAAGTCAAGGGCTGTGCCGACAATCACGATGAGCACCATCATCACGAACATCAAGAGTATCTTGTTGCCCATGAAAGGCTCCATGAGAGACGCCACCTCGGTTGGGATGTTGGCCACGGTGATCAGCCAGGCGCTGACCATCGCGGCCGCCACCAGGAACATCACCACAGACGTCGTTTTGCCGGCTGCGAGGATCAATCCGTACAGCTTGCCCCAGGCCAGCTCCCGGTAAATGAACATGCCGACCACAAAGCTGTAGACCGCAGCCACCACAGCCGCTTCTGTGGGCGTGAACACCCCTGCTTTCATGCCACCAATGATGACCACGGGCAAAGCCAGCGCCAACGCCCCATTTGCCGTGATGCTGAGGCGCTCACGCATCGACAACTTGGGAGCGGGTGGCACGTTTTCTTTGCGTGCAACCCACCACCAAGTGATGCCAATCGCCACCCCCATCATCACGCCGGGCACGATGCCTGCCAAAAACAGCTTGGTGATGGACACGTTGGCGGCCACCCCAAAAATGATGAAGCCAATCGATGGAGGAATCACGGGTGCGATGATGCCACCCGCAGCAATCAAACCCGCTGAGCGCGGTACGTTATAGCCAGCAGATTTCATCATCGGGATCAACAAGGCCGCCAATGCAGCCGTGTCAGCGACAGCAGAGCCCGACAGGGATGCCATGATGATGGCGGCGATGACCGCCACATAACCCAACCCGCCGCGAAAGTGCCCAACCCAAGCCATGGCCATGTCCACAATCCGGCGGCTCAAGCCACCCGCGTTCATGAACTCACCGGCCAGCAGGAAAAACGGCACCGCCAACAGCGGGAAGTTGTCCGATCCATCGACGAACCGCTGGGCCAATATCTGACTGTCAAAAGCCGGCAAACCACCGTTGCTGGCCAAAAAGGCCATCAGCGACACGCCACACACCAACAACGAGTAGGCAATGGGCATGCCCAACGCCATGGCAGCAAGCAAGCTGCCGATGAACACCATAACGGTCATGCTTTGCTCCCTGTGATGGCGTGTCCGGCAGCATGGCTTGCCGCCTGTGCCTCAGCGCTCTTGATGGTTTCCTCAGCTTCTTTCAGCCCCTCGGCGTCCACCACCACCACCATCTCATCCTCGGTCATCTGGCCTGTCAACAGGCGGTACAAACGATTCACGTTGAACAAACCCATCACCACGCCAACGATGTACCCGATGCCATAAATCCAAATCATCGAAATGCCAACCACAGGCGAAATATTGGTCACTTGCAACTCGTGCATCTTCCAGGTGCCGATGACGAACAACACATTGCAAAAAAGCATCAAACACTCACTGACCAACACACAGAATTTTTTACCCCCTAAAGGCAACTTGCGCACCAAGGTATCGACGCCCAAATGGCCGTTTTCGCGCATGGCAACCATGGCACCGATGTAGGTGAGCCACATGAAGCAGTAGCGCGACATCTCTTCAGACACCGTGATGCCCGAGTTGAACACCCACCGAAGCACCACGTTGCCAAACACCATGATCACCATGGCCACCAAGCACACCACCACCAGCAGTTCCAGCAGCTTGAAAAATTGATCTATGACCTGCTTCACCGTTATCTCCTTGTTATCCTTCTGCCGTCGCTTTGAGCAAGCGAATTGGCTGGTCCAGTTGCGGCAATTTGCGCCTTGACTTCAAGACCGTGTCAATGTCTTCCCGAGCGCCATCAATCAGCACCAAGATGGCCTTCTCTGCCCGGTCAGGGTCTTTGGCGATGACCGCGTCCAGCACCGCACGGTGCAAAGACATGGAGCCTGCAGGCCCGTCTTTGCGAGACGTTGAAATTTCAAAACTGGTCCGCAACAGCGCACTCAACGCCTTGCTCATCTGCACCAACATCAGGTTGTGCGAGGCGCGCAGCAAGCCCTGGTGAAAATGCAAATCAGGGGTGACGTAATCCCCTCCGTTTTCCACGGCATGCATCATCCCGGCAAAAGCCGCTTCGATCTCGGCGATGTCTTTGGCGGTGGCACGCAACGCGGCAATGCGCACGGCGGCGGGTTCGATGATGCGACGCAAATCCTGCAAATCCCGCAGGAATTCAGCGGTCAACCCGACCTTGGATTGCCAAATGATCACGTCCGGGTCAAACCAGTTCCAACGCTCACGCTCCAACACACGGGTGCCCACCTTGGGGCCTGAACTGACGAGACCTTTGGCGACCAGAGACTTCACCACTTCGCGCACCACCGTGCGGCTCACGCCGTACTCCTCGCCCAACAAAGGCTCAGGAGGAATCGCTTGCCCCGGCTGGTAACGGCCTGACACGATGGCAAAACCCAGCACGTCAAGCGTGTTGCCGTGCATGTTTTTGATCATGGTTTGTACCGAGGCCATCCGTCAATGGTATGACGATAATATGTTCATTCTTTGAGGACTTACCCTATGACCGCACCCAAAAAAGACCCCTCCACTCTGCGCAGCCAGCAATGGTTTGGCCGCCAAGACCGCGATGGCTTTGCCTACCGCAGCTGGGTCAAAGGCAAAGGTGTGCCGCACGACCAGTTTGATGGACGTCCTGTCATCGGCATCTGCAACACCTTCAGTGAACTCACCCCCTGCAACAGCCATTTCCGAACCCTGGCTGAGCAGGTCAAGATCGGCGTCTACGAGGCGGGTGGCTTCCCCCTGGAATTCCCGGTGATGAGCTTGGGCGAAACGCTGCTGCGGCCCACCGCCATGCTGTACCGCAATCTGGCGAGCATGGATGTCGAAGAATCCATCCGTGGCAACCCCATCGACGGTGTGGTGCTGCTGATGGGCTGCGACAAAACAACCCCCTCACTGCTGATGGGCGCGTCCAGCGTTGACTTGCCGACCATCGGCGTGAGCGGCGGCCCGATGCTGAATGGCAAATGGCGCGGCCAAGAACTGGGCAGCGGCACCGGCGTGTGGAGCATGAGCGAGCAAGTGCGCGCGGGCACCTTGAAGTTGGCCGACTTCTTTGAAGCCGAGAGCTGCATGCACCGCAGCCACGGCCACTGCATGACGATGGGCACCGCCAGCACCATGGCCAGCATGGTGGAAGCTTTGGGCGTGGGTTTGCCCGGCAACGCCGCTTACCCCGCCGTGGACGGTCGCCGCAATGTGCTGGCCCGCAACGCTGGTCGCCGCATTGTGGAGATGGTCCACACCGATCAAAAGCTGTCCACCATCCTGACGCGTGAAGCCTTTGAGAACGCCATCAAGACGCTGGCGGCCATCGGTGGCTCCACCAACGCGGTGATCCACTTGATTGCCATCGCCGGTCGCTTGGGCGTGCCTTTGAGCGTGGAAGACTTTGACCGCCTCGCCAGCGAACTGCCGTGCCTGTTGAACCTGCAGCCCAGCGGTGAGCACCTGATGGAGGACTTCTGTTACGCCGGTGGTTTGCCCGTGGTGATGAAAGAAATCCTGCACCTGCTGCACAAGGATGTGGTCACCGCGAGTGGCAAAACCGTGGCAGAGAACGTGGCAGACGCACAGAACTACGACCCCCGCGTCATCAAAACCATGGCCGAGCCGTTCAAAGACAAGGCTGGCATCGCTTTGCTCAAGGGCAATTTGGCACCACGCGGTGCCGTCATCAAGCCCAGTGCCGCAACGCCTGAATTGATGGTCCACAAAGGCCGTGCCGTCGTCTTTGAAAACAAGGAAGACTTCGACGAGCGCATCAACGACGAGAACCTGGATGTGGATGAGACCTGCATCCTGGTGCTGAAAAACTGCGGCCCCAAGGGC
>CAZHDP010000336.1:0-1503 GCA_964531605.1 uncultured Burkholderiaceae bacterium
GGGCTACACGCTGGACAACCTCTCACTGATGGCGCTCACGGTGGCGACGGGCTTTGTGGTGGACGATGCCATCGTGGTGCTGGAAAACATCACCCGGCACATGGAGCGCGGCAAGTCCGCCTTCCAGGCTGCGTTGGACGGGGCGCGCGAAATCGGCTTCACTGTGGTGTCCATCAGCCTGTCGCTGATCGCGGTGTTCATCCCCATTTTGCTGATGGGCGGTATTGTGGGACGGCTGTTCCGCGAGTTTGCAGTGGTGCTGTCGGCGGCGATTCTGGTGTCGATGGTGGTGTCGCTCACCACCACGCCCATGATGTGTGCCGCCTTGCTCAAAAATCATAGCAAGAAACCCAACAAAGACAGGCGAAAAGGGTTGGTTTCATTCATCAATCGTGCTCAGTCTGCTTGTCTGCGCTTGTACCGGCGCACGCTGGCCTGGGCGCTGCGCCATCAGCCGGTCACGCTGTTGGTGTTTTTCGCAGTGATTGGCCTCAATGTGTACCTGTACGGCGCGATTGCCAAAGGCTTTTTCCCGCAGCAAGACACCGGTCGCATCGTCGGCTTCATCCAGGCAGACCAAGCCACCTCGTTTCAGGCCATGCAGCAACGCTTGGACCGTTTTTTGAGTGTCGTCAAAAGCGATCCCGCGGTCGAGAACGTGACCGGCTTCACCGGCGGTGCACAACGGAACTCTGCGCAGATGTTCATGGCGCTGAAACCCTTGAGCGAGCGCACCGATAGCGCGGACCAAGTGGTGGCACGGCTGCGTAAAAAGCTGGAGAAAGAAGCGGGCGCCAACCTCTTTTTGGTGCCCGTGCAAGACATCCGCATCGGCGGTCGGCAAAGCAACGCGCAATACCAGTTTGCGCTGCAAGCCGACAACCTGGAAGACCTGCGCACTTGGGAGTTGCGCATCCGCCTGGCGATGATGAAACTGCCTGAGCTGGTGGACGTGAATACCAACCAGCAAGACCGGGGTTTGCAGACCTCGTTGGTGATCGACCGGGACGCCGCCACGCAACTGGGCCTGTCGGTGCGGGCCATCGACGCCACACTCAACAACGCCTTTGGTCAACGCCAGGTGGGGGTGATCTACAACCCGCTCAACCAGTACCGCGTGGTGATGGAGTTGGCCCCTGAGTTCTTGCAAAGCCCTGAATCGCTGCGCAACCTGATGTTCATTTCCAGCACCGGGGCGCAGGTGCCTTTGTCGGCGTTTGCCCGCATGGAGCTGACCAACACACCGCTGGCGGTCAACCACCAAAGCGGCACCCCGGCGACCACCATCAGCTTCAATTTGCCCATCGGCGTGTCGCTGTCTGAGGCCACCGATGCGGTGAACAACATGATGGCCGAGCTGGGCGTGCCAGTCACCATCCGTGGCACGTTTGCAGGCACGGCGCAGGCGTTCAAGGATTCACTGGCCACGCAACCCTTGCTGATCTTGGCGGCGCTGGTCACGATCTATTTGGTGCTGGGCATCTTGTACGAGAGTTTGGTGCA
>CAZHDP010000336.1:1513-4180 GCA_964531605.1 uncultured Burkholderiaceae bacterium
CATTGCCCTCTGCCGGGGTGGGGGCCTTGTTGGCGCTGATGGCCTTCAACACCGAGTTTTCCATCATCGCGCTGATCGGTGTGATCTTGTTGATTGGCATCGTCAAAAAGAACGCCATCATGATGATTGACTTCGCGATCTCACGGCAGCAAGCGGGACGCCAATCGGCCGCCCAAGCCATTTACCGGGCCTGCCATTTGCGTGTGCGCCCCATCTTGATGACCACGGTAGCGGCCATCTTTGGTGCCGTACCGCTGGCCATTGGCACTGGCGATGGCGCCGAATTGCGCCAGCCGCTGGGCATTGCCGTGGTGGGCGGATTGATCTTGAGCCAACTGCTCACGCTCTACACCACGCCTGTGGTCTACGTGGCGATGGACCGGTTGCGCAGTGCGGTGCTGCGCGCTGCCCGTCGCGTGCGTTCGCCGCGGGGTGCGGCCCCTGACGCTGCGGCGGCGCACACTTCCTCTGTTTCCCCTGTTCCCTCTGAGGCCTCTCATGCTGCCTGATCGATTTCGCCTTGCGGGCCTGGCCCAGGCGCTTGCCCCCATCCTGCTGCCCGCGTTGATGTTGACGGCTTGCAGCAACACACCCAAGGTGCAAAAGCCCACCCTGGACGTGCCTGTGGCGTTCAAGGAAGCCGCGCTGTTTGCCCCCGCCAATCCTGCGGCCGCCGACGTGCCCGACGACTGGTGGACCTTGTTTAACGACCCGGCACTTAACGACCTGCAGCAGCGCCTGCTGCAAGGCAACGCCAGTTTGCAAGCCAGTGCTGCGGCGGTGGGCATTGCCCAGGCCGCTGTGGCCAGCAGCCGCACGGCCTTGTTTCCCACCTTCACCGTGTCGGGTGGTGCCAGCCGCACGGCCAACGTGTCCACCAGCCCCCGAGGTACCTCGTATTCACTGCAAGGGGGCTTGTCGAATTGGGAGATCGACCTGTGGAACCGCGTGGGTGCCACGGTAGACGCCGCCACCGCCCGCTTGCAAGCCAGCCAGGCCACGCTGGCCTCTACGCGCTTGTCTTTGCAGGCCACGCTGACCCAAACCTATTTCTCGCTGCGCACGGCCGAGGCGCAAGCCAGCATCCTCGCGAAGACGGTGCAGGCCTACACCCAGTCGCACACGCTGACACACAACCGCTACCAAGGCGGTGTGGCCACGGCGGCCGATGTGGCGCAGGCGCTGACCCAGTTGAAATCAGCGCAAGCGCAAGCGGTTGAGGTGCGTTTGCAACGTGCGCAGCTGGAACACGCTTTGGCCGTGTTGCTGGGCCAAGCGCCTGCCGCATTCGAGCTGGGTGCTGTGACAGGTGCAGAAGCCTTGCCCACCCCGCCTGCGGTGCCCACCCAATTGCCGTCGACCCTGCTGGAGCGCCGGCCTGACATCGCTGCCGCCGAGCGCCAGGTGGCCGCCGCCAACGCACAGATCGGCGCCGCTGACTCCGCGTTTTTCCCAGCGCTGACGTTCTCCATCAACGGTGGTTTTCGCAACAACGATCTGGGCACGCTGATCCAGTCGGCCAACAAGTTTTGGTCTCTCGGGCCTAGCTTGGCCTATGCCCTGTTCGATGCAGGTGGGCGCCAAGCTGCCAGCGACAGCGCCCGGGCCAGCCATGAGCAAACCGTGGCGAACTACAAGCAAACCGTGTTGACGGCGTTCCAGGAGGTGGAAGACAACCTGATCGCCGCGTCCGCGTTGCAAGAGGAAGCCACGTTGCAAGAGGCCGCGTTGACCGCCGCCCGCCGCACCCTGGACATCGTGCAAAACCAATACAAGGCAGGCACGGTAAGCTACCTCAATGTGGTGGCCGCGCAGACCAGCGCGCTGAGTGCCGAGCAAGCGCTGCTCAGTGTGCGCAACCGGCGCTTGGTGGCCGTCAGCCAATTGCTTAAAAATGTGGCGGGCCGTTGGGCACCGCCGAGCGTGTCCCGTTAACCCAGGAGATCCCCATGTCCATTTCGATGTATTCCGCCAGCGTGCCCATCTTCACCACCATGCTGGGCAACCTCAGCCACTTTTTGGACAAGGCACAGGCGTTTTCCGAGCAAAAGCCCTGCGACCCTGCGGCGCTGACGCAATACCGTTTGGCGCCCGACATGTTGCCCTTCACCCGTCAAGTTCAAATTGCGTGTGATGCTGCCAAAAACGCGGTCGCGCGCATCTCAGGCGTGACCGCACCGGTCTACGAAGACACCGAGCAGACCTTGCCAGAGCTCAAAGCCCGCATCCAAAAAACCTTGGACTACCTGGCCAGCGTGCCGGCCAGTGCCATCGACGGCACCGAGGACAAAGCCATCACCTTCCCCGTGGGCCGCGACGCCACGCGCACCATGGCGGGTGAGGCGTACCTCAAGCACTTCGCGCTGCCCAACATGTTCTTCCACGTGACCACGGCTTACGCCATGTTGCGGCACAACGGCGTGGCGCTGGGCAAGGGCGATTACCTGATGGGGGCGCAGGCCTGAGCTTGAAGTCAACTCAGGGCGGTTCAGTGGGCGGCACTGACAGCCGCCACTGCTGCCACCCGCGCCATGTGGATGGCTTCTGCAATTTTCAAACCTGCTTTGGGGTCGTTTCCATCCGCCAGTTGGACTTTTGCTGCTATTGATTCGGTAGCAACGCTCTGCGCAAGTGCCAGCACACGGGTCAAGTGCTCGCGTTGCGGGT
>CAZHDP010000337.1:0-4180 GCA_964531605.1 uncultured Burkholderiaceae bacterium
ACAAAATGAATGCCAAGTAGCTGCCAACAGCCAACACAGACGCCAAAATGATGGACGACTTGAGTTTGAACTTTTCGCTGGCCATGCTGGAAATGATGACCACGGCATAGATCGCCGCAATGAGGCCCATGGCTGGCACCTTGATGCTGGGCAAGCCGCCCAACAAAATACCGAACACCAGATTGGCACCCAAAATGAGGCAAACAGGACGCCAAGCAAAAGCACCTACTTTGTCACCACCAGTGGCTTTGGAACGGAAAGAGTTGAACACAATCAACACGCCCAAGCCCGCCAAAATGACGCCCAGCAACAAAGGGAAATAGCCTGGACCCATGCGGGCACCATCACCGATGTTGTAACTCTTTGCGCCAATGGCGAATGCAATGCCCACAATGGCAAACATCAGCCCGGCGAAAAAGTCTCTTTGACTCTTAATTAGCACTGGTTATCTCCTGTAAAGAACGGTCTGCGCGGATTGTGACCCTCAAAAGCCGCCGTCAGCCATGTGGATTTCACCTATACCCCCCCGGGATTGCCCTAATGCCAGGCGGCTGAGATACCATCGGCGGCACAAATCGACTCGGGGTGGGAATGGGGCATATCGAACAATTGACGATCGAGCCATTGATCTGGAGCGCGCAAGCTGGCGCCTATGCCATGCTGTTGTTGGTGAGTGTGGGCATCGCAGGCATACACCGCACCACCGCCGCATACCAGCAACTGGTTTGGCTGGCGATCTGCTTTTTGATGAACATCTGCATCAATGGGTTTGTCAAAAACGTATCCCCTGCCCTGTCGGACACAGCGTTTCAAACATTGCGCGTTGCGGCTGGCCCGTTCGGAACCGCCATCTCTTTGCTGGGGTTACGCAACTGGTTAGACCTGAGACGCCGACACCGCCGCATGAGCACCAGCCTTGTCGCGATGGCAATTGCAAGCATGGTTGCTGGCCTCGCCTGTTTCACGATGGACGCCGATCGTCAATTCGCGACGTCAGGCTGGATTGCCTTGGCCACCGGCTTGGGTGCCGCTGGCGTTTGCATGTGGGCGGGCCTCTTGGGTGACAGGCTGTCTTGGTTGATGGCGTTCGCCAGTGTCATCTTGATGGCAGCGACAGGCATCGAGTACGGCCTGGCCACCCAGTCCGTCGCAGGCACAGAAGGCCATGGGCTACAAGTGATCAGCGCATTCACGATCGTTGTGGGCATGCTGATGATCAGCGCCCTGATTTGGCTGCGCAGCCACAACGAATACGAATCGCTGCGGCGCAACATCACGTCGACAGAATATGACCCCACCACCCAGCTCTACAACGGCAAAACGCTGATCCAGAAAATCGGTCACGCGCAGGCCCGGCTCAAACTGCGTGCAGAGCAAGGCATGATTTTGGCGGTGGTGGTGACCGGGTTGGATGCCTTGACAGCCCAAATCGGCAGCGGTGGCGTGCACGAGCTCCTGATGCGCGCAGGTGCCCGGGTACGCAAAGACGCCGGATTGATCAATCCCGTGGGCCGCTATTTTGACGCCTGCTTTGTCGTGTTGATTGAGACCATGAATGACCGCGAAGACATACACCGCTTGGTGAACACCTTGCAGCAGTCCTTCCGCCAACCGATGGACATCCGAGGCTTGCATGGCGAGACGCAATCCGTCACGTTGCAAGTGGGCATAGGGTTGGCCAGACTGTCTCACCAATCTGATATTTCGTCTGTATTGCAGCGGGCCGAAAACGCTGCTTTGGCTTCACGCAACCCCTGACTCAGTCCAGCGAAGGCGTGGCACTGAGCACCTCCTCCAGGGTGGTGACCCCTTCTGCCACACGCAAGGCACCGGCCAAACGCAGCGGACGCATGCCATCTGCCACAGCCTGGCGTCTCAGCGCATCGATGCTGGGCGCCTGATTGACTTTGTCTTTGAACACCTCCGACACCGTCAACAGCTCATACAAACCCATGCGCCCCATGAAACCGGTCATGCGGCAATCGACACAACCCACGGGCTTGTAGGGCCGATAGCCGCCATTGATCTTCCAGGGCTTCACCGCCTGGGCCAGCACATCTACCGTGGTCGAGTCATCCCGCACTTTGCACAATTTGCACAAGGTGCGCACCAACCTTTGCGCCAACACCCCCAACAACGTGGCGTTGATCAGGTACGGGGCAACCCCCAACTCCATCAGACGGGTCACGGCCGACGGCGCATCGTTGGTGTGCAGCGTTGAGAACACCAAATGCCCTGTCAACGCCGCCTGCACGGCCATGTCAGCGGTTTCCAGATCACGGATTTCGCCGACCATGATGATGTCTGGGTCTTGCCGCATCAAAGCACGCAGGCCTTGGGGGAAGCCAAAATCCAAATGGGCTTGTACCTGCGTTTGGTTGAAGGCCGGTTCGATCATTTCGATCGGGTCTTCCACGGTACTCACGTTCACCGCCTCAGTCGCCACCCGTTTAAGGGTCGAATACAGCGTCGTTGTTTTGCCCGAACCGGTTGGCCCCGTCACCAAAATGATGCCATGTGGCCGCTTCACCAACTGCTGCCAACGCTCAGCCTCGTTCGGCGAAAAGCCCAAAGCGTCGAGGTCTTTGACCGCGTTGTCAGGGTCAAAAATCCGCATCACCATCTTTTCGCCGAACGCGGTGGGCAAGGTTGACAAGCGCATCTCGACCTCGTCCCCTCGGGGATTGCGTGTTTTGATGCGCCCATCTTGCGGACGGCGCTTTTCCACCACGTCCATGCGCCCCAGCAATTTGATGCGGGCAGTCATCGCACTCAACACACCGATGGGCATTTGATAGACCGGGTGCAGCACACCATCGATGCGAAAGCGAATCACCCCTTGCTCGCGCCGAGGCTCCAAATGGATGTCACTGGCACGCTGATCAAAGGCGTATTGCCACAACCAGTCCACCACCTGCACCACACCCTGGTCATTGGCGTCCAGTTGCTTGCTGCTCTTGCCCAACTCCACCAGCTGCTCAAAGCTGGCAGAGCTGCTGCCGCCACCCGCCTTTTGAGCGGCTCGCACTGATTTCGCCAGGGCAAAAAATTCAACCGTGAACTTTTGAATGTCCAGGGGGTTCATCAGCACACGTCGTACCGTGCGCCGGGACTGGCGTTCCACCTCCGTCACCCAGTCCATCACGAAAGGCTCCGCCGTGGCCACCGTGATCTCGGTTGCGCTCGCCTGTACGGGCAACACCTTGTGCCGCTCAGCATAGGCCGCGCTCATGGTGTCAGCGACTTTGCCCACATCCACCTTCAAGGGATCGATGCGCAGGTATTCCAAACCGACATGGGTGGCCAGCCACTGCGTGAGCAGTTCCACATCCAGAGGCCGACCGTCGCTGACGCGCGTCATCGCCACATTGGCCAATCGAACCAGCGGGTGTTGGGTGCTCTCCGTCTGGGAACAGCGGGCGATGGTGCGTTCCACATCTTCCGGCGATATGACCTGGTCTTGCCCCAACCACTCCACAAGGCGCCGCCAATCCAGCGGGCCTGTGCCCTGGTGTTGAACGGTGCTTGGGGCAGAGGCTGCGGTTTTCATGGTGTGATGGTACCAAGCATGGGACGGTGTGCCTGTTGCACACCATCGGGTCAAGCCCGCTTCATCACCCCACCGGCTTGAACACCTTCAGCCACTTCTTGGCTGGCAAGCCCCACCGCGCTTCAATGGTTTCTGCGCGCTGGGTCAACAAGGTTTTGTTGAAGCGAGAGGGGGTTCGCAGCGCCAACACCACCGTGTTGCCCTCTCGGGTGGGCTTGAATGCCCAGACCGCGTCTTCGCCGAAAGCCGTCACCATCTTGGCCACACTCTGGTCATAACTGGACGATCGGCCAAACAGGTTCACCGTCATCGCGCCCTCACCCGTGAGCAGGCGTCGGCAATCGGCATAGAACTCAGCGCTGTCCAACACAGGCGCTGCAGCTTCATGGTCGTACAAGTCCACGGCCAAGGCATCCACCGTGCCGTGCCACATTGGGTTTTGAATCTCTTCTGCCGCATTGGCCAGCACCACGCGTTGGCGTTCATCGTCAGGCGGCAATTTGAAAAGCGCGCGGCACACGGCCACCACTTGCGGGTTCAGCTCCACCGCCGTCACCGTCATGCGCAGCTTTTTCCGGCAAAACTTGGTGATGGCGGCCGCACCCAGGCCGAGCTGCAGGCGCTCGAGGC